>NZ_JAAHGT010001279.1 GCF_010672385.1 Okeania sp. SIO2F4 | reverse complement strand
TATCAAAGCATTAAAAATCGAAATTTTGTCCTGCTCTGGAGAATATCCCTGCATAAAACGGTCAAAAGCTGTAACTACACCCAAAGCATAAAATGGGTTATAGCTATAATTAGTATTAACGGAAATCAGGTGCATTTCCACTAACAACTCTTCAACTACCCGATTATATATTGAATTAATAGGACGGATGTGAAAGTTATAAAAGGCTTTCTTAGTATCTGAAACAGTACGAATATTATTCACCTGGTGTTCTAGTTCTATAATCCCATCCCTGGCTCTTGAATTCTTATCTACTGTACAAGTTTTTAAGTATATTGTAGCAGAGTGGGTTTTACGATGTGAAGTACCTACCTCAATGCTGTACTTATGTGTATTTTATCGATCCTATCGATCCTAGCAAAAGATAATGTGGCACTATAGTTGAGTTTTTAGTTAATATAGTTGTCTGTCAATTTAGAAATGATGGATAGATTTTTGTAAATTTGGATTTTAGGGTAATGCTTTTTGGGATAAGCAATCTCTAAAAATTATTTTGACAGACGAATAGTGTGTTGGCGTAATACCAATTTTATAAATTTTTGCTACAAATATTTGGACTGTTTCTAGTAGTCAATAGTCAATAGTCAGTAGTCAGTAGAAGCACTTTTTATTATCATTTTTTTCTATGAAACAATCTATTCTAGTGAATTTGCATCTGACTTAAACTACTTTGGTTGACTAAAATATTCGTAACATTCTTTTTTCATGCTTGGTATAAGTCCTAAATTAAGATTGAGCCACAAACACACCAACTAACTTGAAGGGGTTATTAGATCAATAAAAATTAATCAAACCTTATAATTCTATTTGAGTAGAATTTTTTTTCTACTCTAATTTGCTGCTAAAAATGGCGATCGGTAGCTTATGGTTGGTAGCTATTCAAATCAAAACTTTAAATTCTGAGTTTAAAGCTTAGTCCAACTAAATGAGTATTTCACCAAAGTATAAGTTTATTGCTGCTGGAGCTGAATTGATTTCCAAAAGATATACTATGGATAAACCGAAGGTAGAAATAATATTCCTTTAAAAGTATTACTTTAACTATCAAGGTATTATTTCTACCATTAAATTGACTCGTTCTGCCTCAGAATTTTTAAGCTCTATTCCCTTCACGGACATCATCATAATTAAGAGCTTCTTCTTCTGTTTCAAAAATCTCAAACACAGAATCCATCATGGTTACCTCGAATACCAGTTTAGCTTCTGGATGAACGCTACAAATACGGAAGCTACCCTTAACTTTGTCAGCATCTCGCATCCCTGCTACCAGGGATGTCAGTCCAGAACTATCAATAAAGTTAACCTGGCCTAAATTGACCACTACATGACGACTTAGTTTGGAGATACATTCCTGCAACTTGAGGCGAAACTGCCAAGCTGTTGTGATATCCAAGCGTCCAGTTGGTGCTAGGACGATTACTGTTGTGCCGTCCTGAGTTGTGTGGGTTTTTTGCTCAATCTGAATCACTGACCCTTCCCTCGGGATGATATTACTTGCGGTGGTTGCCCATCTAAACTGTAGTTTAACTCATAGTAATTAATGATTTGGTTTCCAGTTAGCCCAATCATGAGGTTTTAAGAATACTTCATATAGTTCAGCTTCTGGTGTATTGGGTTCTGGGTTATACCCATATTCCCAACGAACCAAAGGCGGTAAAGACATCAAGATTGACTCTGTACGACCATTGGTTTGCAAACCAAAAATTGTACCTCTGTCATACACTAGATTAAATTCAACATAACGGCCACGTCGGTATAGCTGAAAGTTACGTTCCCGATCGCCATATTCCATGGGTTGCCGTCGCTCTACTATTGTTGTATATGCTGGTAAGAATGATTTACCACAATTTTGTATAAATGTAAATAAAGATTCCCAACTTCGAGATTCAGGAACTCCTAACTCCTTACTATAGGTTGCTGCTGGTCCTTG
>NZ_JAAHGT010001278.1 GCF_010672385.1 Okeania sp. SIO2F4 | reverse complement strand
TCCCTCATTTAAGGTATAAGGGAACTATAAAAATCTAATAAATCTAACGGATGAAACCAATGGAATTAATTACAAATAGCAATGTGAATCAAGAGTATCAACTTTCAAAATTTGATAGTAAAATGGGGATTGCGCCATATTATGGTGTAATAAATTGGTATAAACATCCAATAGATTCTCAGAGATTAAAAATAGCAATTCAACAAATAGTAGATAGTATGCCAAAATTGGCAGGGAGATTGGTAAAGAAATTGTTTTCTCCATTAAAAGTTGAGTGTTCAGCTATGATCTTTATTTCCTTTAAGGGATGAAAAAGCAATTGAGAGATTTCCCAGAACTTAAAATTCAGGAGAACTTAAATGGATACTTGCTTCATTCTTTAAAAAGCTGAGAGCTGACCCCTAATAGCTGAATGCTTACCCTTGAAAAATCAATTACCTTTCAAGTTGCTAGTTATATAGATAAACTACAGTTAATACAAGCAACCAAAAAGCATTTTCCGACTTTCCTAAAATCATAATTTTTTCCCTCATTTAAGGTATAAGGGAACTATAAAAATCTAATAAATCTAACGGATGAAACCAATGGAATTAATTACAAATAGCAATGTGAATCAAGAGTATCAACTTTCAAAATTTGATAGTAAAATGGGAGTCTGGCCTTATTATGGTGTAATAAGTTGGTATAAACATCGAATAGATTCTCATAGATTAAAAATAGCAATTCAACAAATAGTAGATAGTGTGCCAATTTTGGCAGGAAGATTGGTAAAGAAATTGTTTTCTCCATTAAAAGTTGTATGTCACCCACAAAAATCTGGTGTTGGTTTTATTGATATTGATCTAGAAGAGCAGGAAATAAATCTTGATAATTTATTAGATGCCAAAACTTATGTAAAAAATGAATTCAATATTCCGAAAAATTCTTCAGATGCTATTAATAAAGATACTCCATTAGTATATGTAATTTTGAATCATAATCAAAATTATTATGGTGTCACTCTGTTTGTTAATCATTTCATAGTAGATGGTGGAACATATTTTCTCTTATTAGAATATCTTTCCCAAGCATACGAAGACCCAGAATATGTTGCTAAATCTGAACCATTATTTACAATTGATTTTAATAAAATAGATGATTTTATTGCTGCAAATTTTAAAAAATTATCATGGAAAGATCAACTTTTAAGTTCAACATCTTTTATTGTTTTTATCTTGAATAGTTTTTTTCAAAATCAGAATAATTGGAGTTATCTGGAATGTATCTTAACTAAAGAAAAGTTAGATTTAATTAAGAGGAGAAATAAAAATCTGTCAAACGAAGAAATTGCCTATAGTACAAACGACGCTTTATTTGAATTTTTATCAGTTGTTCCTATTAAACGATTTATTTTTCCTTGTAATCTCAGATATAGAAACGTTGGCATACCAGAAAATTATTTGGGAAATACTGAAGCTTTCGTCTCAGATTTAACTAAATCAGAAAACAATTATATGTTAAAACATACTGATGTGAGAAAATCAGTCAATCAACTTCCAGGAATATACAGTTTTGTACCTACTTTTAATGGCAAGTACATGGCTCATAATTCATGGGTTAAATTACAAAATTATTTACCTGGTTTTGGTGGTAAATTAATTCTGCAAAGGGTGTTTGAATTTGACGATCTACCAAAAGATGTATTATCATTTGCTCTTAAAGCTTCATTAATATATAGATTGACAGAAAATAAATATTTATTGATCTATATCAATTTAAAAAATGTTGTTTCGCAAGTTGAAAAGAAGTTAATAAATTTGGGTGTAGAAGAGATTATTATTAAAACATCGTAATCAAGTAGATAATAATCACAAATTAGGTCTGCCTCAAAGTAAGCATTCAGCGTTCAGCTTTATTACCTTTAAGCTTTAAGGGAGGAAAAAGCAATTGAGAGATTTCCCAGAAGTAAAAATGCAGTAGAAGTTAAATG
>NZ_JAAHGT010001277.1 GCF_010672385.1 Okeania sp. SIO2F4 | reverse complement strand
TCCTAAATCAAGTTTGTTTTTGGGTGGGTCTTGTATAGCAGCGATCGCAGCAGTTGGCTCTGTTTTTGAGTTATCCTCTGGGGAACCAGAACTAGGTAGTTTAGTAACAGGGGTAATTCTGAGTTTGAGTATACCTCTAGCAGCCTTACTTTTTTATTTAGCAATTCAAGACGCTAAAGCAAATCAGTAAAAATTCAACAATGAACAATGAACAATTAACAATTAACAATTTTGCATTGATAATTGCTCATTGCTCATTAATAATTATTTTGACTACCAAGTATCTGAAAAAATGGCATTTTTGCGACAACTGTCTACAAAAAGGTTATGTGAGAAAATACTCATAAAGAAGTACCTGTCTGAGACAGAAGAGGTAACCCTAGGACGCGATCCCACCTGTCAAATTGTCCTAGAGACAAAAATGTATAGGATGGTTTCTCGCCGTCATGCACTAATTCGTCTTCAGGCTGAACAGACCACGACGAATAGTTTAAGATGGGAGATTTGTGACTTAAATAGTGTCAATGGTACTTATATTAATGGACAAAAACTACAAGAATGTCAAATTTTACAGGTGGGCGATCGTATTCGTCTGGGCTACAATGGGCCAGAATTTATCTTTGATAATCTATCCAACCAAAAATCAACCCCATCAGTATCACCACCACTAGTAAACCTTAATCCACCTCCTGTCAATTCTGTTGCTGATGTTGAAGTTGAAGATACTGACTCGATAACTTTAACACAGTTATTTCCGATTGCCTCTACAGGAAAACAATTAGCTAAAAAAGCTTATCTTTATCCGGGTATTATTACTGTAATTTTTGTTGTTTTAATGTTTTTAACAGTGGGTAATGCAGGAGCTTTTAATGTACTGCTGGCAACTTATATTGCTAGTGCAGCTTATTACTTCGTTTATCAACTTTGTGGCAAACAAAAACCTTGGTGGGTATTATTTGGAGTAGCTTTAACAACTGTTTTAATTTTATTGAGTCCAATTCTCACGGTTTTTATTGGGGTATTTCGTATTATACTTCCTGGGGATATATCAGTAAATCCTCAAGAAGTGGGATTTTTTGATTTCCTAATCAGGATGTTTTTTGGAGCCGGATTAATGGAGGAATTGCTCAAAGCATTACCTGTATTTTTAGCATTATTAATAGGTGGTAATTTACATTCTCCTTGGCGAAATAAAATAGGTGTTTGGGAACCTTTAGATGGAATTTTATTAGGAACAGCTTCAGCGGTAGGATTTACTTTATTAGAAACTCTTGGGCAATATGTTCCAAGTATTGTGGATAGTGCTAGTCTACAATTGGGGGTAGATGCGGGTGAATTGGTAGGATTACAATTGTTAATTCCAAGAATTTTAGGTTCGGTTGCCGGGCACATGGCTTATAGTGGTTATTTTGGTTATTTTATTGGATTAAGTGTTCTAAGACGTCGTAATAGTTGGTTGATTTTAGGAGTTGGTTATTTTACTGCCTCTATTCTTCATGCTTTATGGAATGCTTCTGGAGTTTTGAATATATTTCTTTTGGCATTTGTGGGAGTAGTTTCTTATGCTTTTTTAGGAGCTGCTATTTTAAAAGCGAGAGTTCTTTCTCCTACAAGGAATGAAAATTTTGCGACTCAGGCTATAGTTAATAAATGAAATTTTTCTAGGGAGTAGGGAGTAGCGAGTAGTAATTCGGGAAACAGAAAATAGAAAATAAAAGAAATAGTTTTGATCATAAACTTACATTCTGCACTTCAAAATGTAATATCAAGTGCAAGTAGTTAATAGTCAGTAGTCAATAGTTAGGGTTTGCTGAAAAAGTATTTTTGCTCTTTGTAGTAGTCAGTAGTCAGTAGAAATAGGAATTTAGAGGAGGTAGGAGTAAGAATTGTTCCTCAATTTCTCTGTCCAACTCTTGTCTAAAACACTAACATTTTGAGGCTTTTCAACTCAAAATATCCCACTTTTTTAATACTA
>NZ_JAAHGT010001276.1 GCF_010672385.1 Okeania sp. SIO2F4 | reverse complement strand
ATCGATTTGTTTCCCCAGTGTTAACAGCTCTTGTTTTCTACTTTGAAGTTTTCTGGTTTTGTGGGGATAATTTTGGCAGTTTAACGCTGGGATGAATTGGTCGTAATCTCCGCCAGATATTAATTATGCCAGCAATCTCTTTGTTTTTTCGACAGCTTATAGTACACTGTCCCCCCCCTTTGACTTCTACTTCTACCTCCATTCTGTTGTTGCCATAACTGACTTGACTGGGGACAGTAACGCCGAGACTGGAGGAACAAAGTCAACAATATTATTTGCTTCCTGCATCGTATTAATTGTTTCAATAACTGGCAACTGTTCATAACAACAGTATTTCTCGTAAGCAAATTCCCAAGTTGAGCGCAGACGCAAACCTCCGATTTCGTCACGGACTTGATGGGGAGATATACCCATCTCAAAAATTTTTTTCTTGAGTTCAGAAATCTTCATAGCATTCTCCTTGCTCGTGATCTTGCTGGTCTAATGTTTCCATAGTCGTTGAACTGAGCTTGTACGCTTCTTTCGTGTTGCCGACGGGTGGCTACGCGCTTGTCCTCTCCAGGGAGAGCATAGGCAGTGTACTTCTCAATAGGGCGGCTCCGGGTAACATACTCCGAACTCAGGACGAGTTCGGAGTATCTCAGCACAGCACTCACCCCCCAACTTTCCTTGATCAGTAAAAACTGTTTGAGATGTTCTGGTGTCATGCTCTGTGGTATTATTGTTTTGTGCAAATGACTCATTTTGTAGATGTTCGCCCTCTGGAGTCGGTCCTTGTGGTGGTTCCGACTCTTCTTCTTGAGCTAACTTCTTCAAATACTCAGCAAGGGTCATTCCTAAACGTTTCGCTTTTTTCTCCAAACCTTTGTATACGGGTATTGGGAGATTGACCTGTTTTCTCTTTTCCTCTGGGTTTTCTGTTACCACGGCCTCAATAAAATTTGCTGTAATGTGCCGATCAGCCTCCTGAGCAGCTTCGACACATCTTTCCCATCCGCCTACAACATCAGGTTCGTGCTTGTCACGCTTGATAGCAGACTCTAGTAGTCGGATAGCTTGAGAAACGCAGTTGGGGATTTCTTCAAAGCCTTGGCAGATTAAATGCCAAGAGATTTTAGCTGCCTTGACTAATTGATTGCATTGCCACTTAGACTTTTTGACTTCTTTCTTGCGATATTCTTCAAAAGTTTTGTATCCTCGGTCTTGGTAGAGCTTGTAATATTTGTTAGCTAAAACTACCATCCCCTCAATAATGTAAGAATATCGTGCGCGTTTTGCTACCACGTCAAAGAATGCTGCCCACTTTTCGTCCTCTTTCCATCTCTGAAAATAGAATAGTTCGTGATAGGTGTCCTTAATTTCGGAACACCAATCAGGCAATGGCAGTTCCTCTCTGTCTGGTGGTATGTCGAGGTTTAAGTCCGTCATATCAATACTTAATAAAACTTAAAAAGGTCTTCTGATGAATGTTGTGATTAGGGGATTGGAAATACCATTAACTCTAGTCAAGTAGAATTTTTCTGCATCAACATACCAACGTTTGGGTAACAGTATTGCCAACCAAGGATGAGCTCGGTAGAGAAAGCGGTAGTGTTCTAAGTCTGGAAAAATTCCAAATTGAATATGTTTGACAACTCCTGTGAACTTATTGTCTGGAAAAGTCCCGCCCCCAACAATAATCCTGATGATTGTGCCAGTAAATTGGTGCATAGGGACCTGTAGAGTCAATTTGAGTATTATCCTCCATTGAAAAATGTTGATGTCTGTTCTACTTTGATGCTCAATTATGGCATTACTCATAAGTCTTAATATGTGTGATTTAAAGGACAGTGGGGATAGTTGCAGTAAATAATACCAATTTCCCAAAAGATTGTTACAATAAAATAGGTACAAAATTATTAAGTGATTGCAGTTATTAGATGAGAACGAAAACTCAAATATTAGAAACAGAATCTGAATTAAAAAAACTGTTGTCCCA
>NZ_JAAHGT010001275.1 GCF_010672385.1 Okeania sp. SIO2F4 | reverse complement strand
ATTAGTCGGTATTTTATAGATTTTTCCTACTTTTCCTCTCCCCACACCTCCCACACTTCCGTACGGACGTTGCATAAGGGCGTCCCTACCCCACCCAATCATATATAGCATTCTTTTTGAGAAATGGCATAATAGGGGGTAGACAAGAATACACAACTACTGGTCACCAAAAAATAGTCCTAAAATATTGGCTAAAATATAGCTAATTATCAAAGAGTGAGGACTTTTACTATAGCAATCCGCGCATTGGTTGTGAGAATTTTTATAATAGTTAATTTTAACTGAAAACTTGGAAAATTATGACTCCTGACTCCTAAGTGCCACCCAAATATTACAACTTAAATATAGCGTTTCTCAAACTAGTGAGGTGCAGTTGTTTTTGTTCTTTATCTATTCCTACGGAACAAGAATTACTACTCCCTACTCCTTATTCCTGTTCCCTGTTCCCAGATCCGGTGTTCCCTGTTCCCTAAAACCAAAGAATGCGCGTACCTCACGAATATGGGAATTGCTATAGAATGGCTATAGGATGGCTATATTAGGGATGAATGTAAATTTACTCTATCAGTTCAAGTTTTAATATTTTGTCAACAAAGACTCTTTAAAAATTCAAATTTTTGATTAGTTTGGAATGGTTTTTATCCTAACTTGCAAATATATAAATAAACAATTTTTATCAAAAATTTGATAAATTAAAGTTTCAGATTTGCCGAAATAAATGTTATTGCTGTAGGGGCGGGTTCAAGAAAAAAACTTGTAGAGCGAAATTGGATAAAAATTAAAATCATAAAGGGAAAAAAAATGAGTAAATCAATAGTAGTTAAACAACTGATTGCCCAGGAAATTACATCACATAATTTTCAACCTTTTGGGCAAGTAATTTGTGCTTCGGAAGATGGCAAAAAATATGACCAAGATGATGCTCAATTAAGTTTAGAAAATGGTACGCCACGATTCTATATTATGAGGTTGAAGAAAAGAGGTCGAAAGTTTACAAAAATTACTCGTCATGGGCAATGTACTCAATGTTTAGGTTCTCTAGAAGGAAAGGAATGGTTAATGGCAGTTGCTCCACCTTGTGCAGAAGAGACACCTAAATTAGAGGATGTAGTTGCTTTTAAAATTCCCGGAAATTGTTTTATTAAATTAGAGGTGGGAACCTGGCACGCAGGACCTTATTTTGAGCAAGATTTTGTGGATTTTTACAACCTAGAATTAAGTGATACAAATGTTGTAGATCATTTTACTCACGACTTTGCTAAAAGTCATAATTTAGAGTTAGAAATTGTTTAACTATAGCAGGGAACAAGCAACAGCTAAAAGCGGTGCGACCCCGCGTCGGCAACCGACTAACAGAGGCAACAGTGGGAAAAACTTTTCTTAGTTTAAGATTTATTATTAGTATATGTTCTAAGTAGTTGTGCTTTTAGGAATTTCCTAGTTGAGAGAGGGAACAGGGAACACTTAACTGGGAATAGGAAGTCTATTAGGATGTGTAATTAATTTTGCATAGGAACTTAACTGCTCTGACTGTTGCTATAGCTTTCTTAAAAAAATTGCGCTCTTTTCGACTTTTTAATAAACCTAAAATACTGACATAAGTGATAGTAAGACTAGCAGATAATACCAGAGTTAAATTTGATTTTTTAGATTCAGTGTTGAGAGAGGGAACAGGGAAAACTTAACTGGGAACAGGAAGTCTATAGGATGTGTAATTAATTTTGCATAGGAACTTAACTGCTCTGACTGTTGCTATAGCTTTCTTCAAAAAAAATGCGCTCTTTTCGACTTTTTAATAAATCTAAAAAACTGACATAAGTGATAGTAAGACTAGCAGATAATACCAGAGTTGAATTTGATTTTTTAGATTCAGTGTTGAGAGAGGGAACAGGGAAAACTTAACTGGGAACAGGAAGTCTATAGGATGTGTAATTAATTTTGCATAGGAACTTAACTGCTCTGACTGTTGCTATAGCTTT
>NZ_JAAHGT010001274.1 GCF_010672385.1 Okeania sp. SIO2F4 | reverse complement strand
TTGACCATTGCTCAAATAGTCAATAAACTCAATCCTGAAACATTAAGTGAGCTTACGGGTATTGAGTTTGAACGAATAGCAGATATAGCAGTAGGTCAATCTCCACCTACTAATTTAGAGTTGGTTTTGTTGGCTAAGGAATTGAAATATATTGGATTAGACGCTCAAAAGCTCAAGCAGATGAGAGACAGAGATTATCAAGAATCAAACTCTTGATGGTTGAGCGATCGCTACAACTTTTTTCAAAAATTAAACTTACTCATGGAACTTCAAAAGGAGGGAGACTGGACTTGTATCCTCGAAATGTGCTATACTCATAGTTCAAAAGTTTTTAAATTTTGTTTGCTATTGGGAAGTTGAGAGCTTCCTGGTAGCTTTATTTTTGTCAAGGCACAGCTTTGTGCTGTTAATTTCAATATCTTACCTAATCAGTAGTATTTGTGTCAACTTCTTTCTCAGAATATTTTCTCAGAAAAACCGATAATTCATTGTAAAAATCAGCGTAAAAAAGTAGTTTTTGGACGTATATTGCTTCGGTAGTTAAATCCTTCCAGTTCTTGAGAGTATTCCGAGCTAAACCTGTTACTTGCTCCAGTTCCTCAAGGCACTTTGCTTTATAGCCCCATTGGCCAGGAGTTATCCCGTATTTTCTGGGAACCCACTTCTCGCAGTATTCTTTAGGCTGCATTCAACTTAACTAATAAGGTACAGGTTCATGATCGGCATTAGAGACAACCACTACTGGATTTACTTGGATGGGTCTTATATACTTTATCAGTATTGGTTTTAAAACATTTTGTACCAATTAGGTATATGATCTATATGCTTCGGAATTAAGCAATCGCTACAAACCTCAACTCATTCTCTAAAAAACAGCTTTTAAAAAACTATTTTATAGAACGAATTTGTTCAGCTTTAAGAATTTGTAATTTCGACAACAAGGTGTGTACAGCTTCTAGATGCTCCACCTTGAAGTGAATTACAAACCCTTTTCCGTCCCGGTTATACCCCGGACAGCTTAAGGCTATCCCCTCCTCACCCTCTCCCAAAGTTGTTTTTGTCGAAAACAGCCCGTCGTCGGAAGTTAGACTGTAATGAGTGTCCGTCCAGGTTCTGTGCGGGGAGTCGGAAATTTGAGTAGTTTTGTTCATCAAGTACCTCCGTAGAGGCCCATACGGGCAACTCTTAGATGAGTGTGTCTGTATTTGACAAATACAGTTGTTACGCCGTGGCTTTGGTGAGTCACGGGTTTTTTTTGCTCTATTTTGGCCAAAAGATTAATTACGGAACTTGTGTTGATTATATACAAATTAAGCACAAAAAAGCAATATTTAATTTGTAAAAATTTGATAAAACAAGTTTTGTAACATATAATGTGCTAATTAGATACGAATAAGCCTACCATTGAAGCAGAAAGTTTCTATGAAGAGGATATGAGTGAGTAAGAGATACTATTTCACCCTACCTGACAAAATTGCTGAAGCTTTGGATTACTGGGCCGATATGGAAGGAAACAAACCATCATCTTTGGCCGGATTTATTGTGGAGCAAGCCGTTAGGCAACAAATTGAGTCTAGCCGACTGCCAATCGAGATATTTGGAGAGGTGAATCCGCCTCGGTATGAAAAGTTCAAGCATCTACTGTTGGACAACTACGATAAGTTATCTGAAGATCCTTATTTGAAGTCAAGGCTGGGGTGGTTACTGGAAGGACATTGCCCTACCACAGAGGATAAATTAAGAATTGTTATAGTGACGAGATTCAACGAAAAATATCTAGACAAGCTGATAGAGGCATCATTCGCTAATGGAAATGGAAACAAGACAAATGTTTGACTTACCAGGTTGGGATGTCCAACTGGGTTGTGGTGTTATTCGACTTTGTTAACCTGATAGTTCAGAAGCTGCATTTTTAGCAAAAGGAGCAAAAGCCAAGCTTCATAAAATTTCTGAACGAATGGGAACATTGATTGAAATATTGA
>NZ_JAAHGT010001273.1 GCF_010672385.1 Okeania sp. SIO2F4 | reverse complement strand
CTGGCTTGGTGCTTCAGGAAATGTATTGACTATAGCAGGGAACACTTAACTGGGAACAGGGAACAGTGGGAAAAGTGTTTCCGTGGTCTTTGATTCATCATCAGTCTATGTCCTAATCGCCCTGGCTGTTGCTATATTGCTCTATACGCAATATAAAGAGAGAAATTTCACCACCCATCACCTCTGGCTGGGTGCTTCATAAAATGAATTAACTATTGCTCTATACGCATGGGGTATTGGACTGACACACCTAAAATAGTGCATTAGCTTTTTTCGTATAATTCTTGTTAAAGTTTTACCTTTTTTTCTCATGCAAAATTTAAGGCGTGTCAACCCACTACTAGACTCACTAGATTCTCCCCCTACTCCCTACTTCCTACTCCCTTCTTAACAGAATTTAGTTTTTCTTGATGTTCAGTTGGAATATTTTCAGGAGGAGATATTTGTAGTAAAGAATTATCAAATTCAACATCAGGTATTTCGGCAAGAATACCCAAAGGTTCGCCATTTTTGAGACGTTGTTTTTTGCATTTAGCTAAAGCCATCAAAGTCTCGCGTTTTTCACCAACACACTCAAATGGTTTCTCAGAATTTGGGTCAAATAAACGTTTCCAAATATCCTCAAGTTTTGTCAGATTAAATAAGTCTTTTCCTACTACCTGGGTAGCAAAACGAGAATCTGTTACAGCTTCAATTAAAGCATAAGAAAAAGCACATTTTGGACAGTTACAACACCATCGCAAATCTTCTGGAGACCATTGTGCTTCATTACAAGAAGTAAGGTCATTCAAGATATTTTTGTTCCACAAAGATAGCTGATGAACTGTACCAATAGAATAAACCTCTTCGCAAATACTCACATAACTAAAAGGCAAACCTTTGCGCTTTAAAAAATCATTAAAACGTTCTATATAAGCAGCTCCCTTAGCACTTTGATGATTAACTTCCCGCCCCTGATATGTAGCATTAGATTCATTGGAACTCTTATCATTTGCTAATACAAGAAACCGATGACCTTGCTGCATAGCAATTATCATCATAATGAAAAGAGCATTAGTAATAGTAGGGTCGTTACGAACCCCTTCATAAGCAAAATGTTCTGCCGGATCTTCCTTGGGATGAGCTTGTATTTCCCACAGATAGGTTTGATTTTTAATATAGTCAAATACTGGAAACTTTTGCAGCCATTTATCACCTAATATTCCTCCTGCATTATGTAAAGTAAATGCTTCTATCGGCAGATTTGCTTGCTGCATCCACTCAAAAGCAAATGTACTTTCTTTACCCCCACTAACCGCAAGAAGGTAGGTATCGTTGACAGAAGGAAAAGAAGAATTTTCTGTATAACTTGAGGAAAACTCTATTCGAGGCATTTTATCCCAATCCCATTTTTCCAGATAAAATTTTTGCTGAAGATACCAGTAAATATCCTCATTCCACCAATCTATTTCCCACTCAAGACAACTATACCAAGGTACTTTTACTATTTGAGGGGTACATATTTCGCAAAGGCGATAAATTTCTGCCATTGCTATTCCTATTAAAATAGATGGGTGGATTTTTTCTGTATTTTCAAATTTTGCTGGAAAGTCGATGTGATAAAAATGCTGCCAGTTATCAATTAGAAACGGAAAAATAAGTCGATAATTTTTCCAGTAAGGTGCTTGAGAATAAATGACTGAACAGGTGGGAGATTTTCCTGTTGCCATGTATTGTATCCGCGACTCGTGATACCTACTTTTGAATTGTTCAGTTAAACTCATTTTTATTTAGGGAATAGGAAATAGGTAATAGCAATTAGTATTAAACTGTAGCTCATCCTCAAAAGTGCTGTAAAGATAATAGGTAATTGAGGCAGCTTATAATAATGAATTAACTGTTGCTCTATACGCAATAGTGGAAAATTTTGACTATCCATCACCTCTGGCGGGGTGCTTCAGCAAATGTATTAACTCTGGCGACCTACGCAATAGTTGGGAAAATTTGACTATA
>NZ_JAAHGT010001272.1 GCF_010672385.1 Okeania sp. SIO2F4 | reverse complement strand
ACTCAAAGTTTTTGACATCCTCACCCGGTTATTAGGCGCGGGGATTTCTACTGAGCGTGAGCTTCTTCGGTAGATTCATGTTTCACAGGCTGCTGCTACCTTGACGGTAGTCTTACGCTTGCCTCCGCGTCCGTTTAGTGTCTCCATTAGGGCAGCTCCTCCGCAGGAGGTAGGAGGCATACCCAAGGAGCGACTAATATAATATATTTATTGCTGCATTCTCGTCTCTATCATGTTTTTCGCCACACTCTAGACACTCCCATTCTCTTACTGAAAGATCTAACTTTCCACTTTTAAACCCACAATCTGAGCAAATTTGAGATGTTGCTTTCCAACGACTAATTACTCTAAAATCACGACCCTATTTTTCAGCAATTCCTTCTAACAGTGTCCTAAATTGTCTCCAACCTAAATCTGATATTGCTCTGGATAATTTACCGGAAAATTAAGGTATAAAGCCTCTCCATTTATGGAGAAAAAGCGGTCGAGGGATGGGGAGGTTTCCTCGCTTGCCTCCAATCGACCAAGAGAAGAAAAAAATTCCTTGAGCGCCAATCCTATCCGTTATAAGAAGAGGTAATTATTAATTATTAATTATTAATTATTAATTATTGAAGGTCTCTTGGTGCGCGTTCCCTCTCTTGGTGCGCGTTCCCTCTCTTGGTCAGCGTTCCGCAAGCGAGCTGTCGGCGACGCGGGGTCTGACCGCTTGCGTCTTACGCCGACGCGGGATATGACCGCAAGCGAGCTGTCGTCGTCGCGGGGTCGCACCGCTTTTGCACCATACCAGAAAAGTTCAAATCTTCTAAAACAATTGTTTGGTTTTCACGAATTATTTCCGTAGACAATTTATGCATAAAATCTGTTCTTGTATCCTTGAGTTTGGCCTGAAATTTAGCTACTCTAACCCGCGCTTTTTCATACCTTTTAGAACCTCTAGTTTTCTTAGATAATGATTTGCTTAACTGGCGATACTTCTTAAGCCGTTTTTTGAGTAGTTTGGGTGCATCAATTTTTTGACCATGTAGGGACGTTGCATCCAACGTCCCTACGTAGCAAAAGTTTTGATACCTAAATCAATACCTACTGAATTATCAGTTTGAGGTAAGGTTTTGGCACAAGTTTCTACTACAAAACTTAATAAATATCTCGTAGGGGCATCTATGCGAATCCCCCCTACAATCTTTGATTGCCCCTACAATCTTTGATTGCCCCTACAATCTTTGATTACTTTTACTGATGATGGAGCAGCAGGTAATTCTCACAGGCGAAATTATTTTTAACTTGCCAATTTTTGCTAAATAAACTTTATGTCGAGCGACTTTAAACCCTCATGCATATAAATCTTGGAGTCTGTCCATGACTTTCTAATTCATGAATTTAGGAGGTTTTACAGGTCTACCCTTTCTCTTACCTTTAGTCGAAGAAGTAAAGAAATTTTGATAATCCTGGTTTAAATCATTTAAAGATTGCTGCAATGGTATGGCAGAAACCTCTGATAACCATTCTCTGTCCTGAGTCTTTTTAGCTTGAGTAATAAAGAGTTTTTGTAGTTTAGAATTAGTGGGCTTCTTTTCTTTAAGACTGTATTTTTCCTGACAACAAGCTAGACTATCATTCCAAACAACTCGAACACAACCAAATAGCTTGGCTAGTCGGTATTTTTATACTGGTCTTGGATAGATGCGATACTTAAATCTAGCTTTCATAATCTGACTGTCAAACTAACATTATTATAACATATTTATTGAAATAAAATCAACTAAAAAGTCCCCCCCTTAAGGGCGAGGCGCATACCCCAATTTTTCGGTAAATTTAGAACTTATTGAGATTGTCCACCACCTGGATATGTTTCTATAATTTGGAAAATCTTAGAAAACTTTGAGGTTTAACACTGATAATATAATTAAATACCTGTGCAAAATTAATTTAACCTTTTAGGAGAAGAAAAAATTGCCCACTCTTGGTGTCAACATCGACCACGTTGCCACAATTAGACAAGCG
>NZ_JAAHGT010001271.1 GCF_010672385.1 Okeania sp. SIO2F4 | reverse complement strand
ATACCAATTCACTTTAAAGATGTCACAAATAGTTTCCAACCCCCTATGTGAAATAATTTCCTGAAATTACTGTGGCATAAAAGTTTCGAGTATATAAAATCTTAATGCATGACTTTTGAATGCATGACTTTTAACTTCCGTGAAACGGTATTACTTCCCCCTCTTCCCCCTCTCCCCCCACCTCCCCATCTCCCGACCCCCATTCCAGAGGGTTTCAGGAGTTCCTTATAAGAAATAGCTTTCAAAGGGGGGTTAGGTTTTTTTTAACCACAATTTTAGTCTAGATAAGCTACTACTATTACTGCAATCTCTCTTTTAAATGTTCCCCTACTCGCAAAGCATTAGCAATAATTGTCAAAGCCGGAGTTACAGCAGAACTAGATGGGAAAAAACTGCTATCTACAACATATAAATTATCTACATCGTGGGTACGACAGTTAATATCCAAAACCGATGTTTTCGGGTCTTCCCCAAATCGACAGGTACCACACTGGTTTGCCACAACTTCGATGGGAACTTCCCCACGGGGATAAATGTTACCTCGCTTCGAAACTGCATTTCCTACTGCTTTGTCTACCGACTTCAATACATCCATCCAACGATAAACTAGGCGATCGTGTGCTTCCAAGTTGTTGGGAGTGTAATGGAAAAACAGCTTATCCCCTTTGACTTCCACGCGGTTATTGGGGTCTGGCAATATCTCGGAATGTATCCACCAACCAATAGAACGCAATGCTAACTGTTTCAAACCAAATCCAGGCATTGCTTTTGCTAACACAGATAATATAGGTGGAGATTCGGCAAAAGTAATATCTTGCAGCAGACCCCCTGTATTTTCAATGTGACCCATGGGATAGGAATAATTTTCGTCTCCCCAATAGAAGTCATTTACACAAACGCTTCTAAGAAAGTTGCCAGAGTTAGGTTTCGGACTTGGTTGCACTACGGCAGTCATTTGATGTTTCATCAGGTTGCGACCAACTTGTCCGGAACTGTTTGCTAAACCATCGGGATGTTTTTCGTTAGCAGAACGTAATAGTAATGCTGCTGAGTTGACCGCTCCACAAGCAAGTACGACAATATCCCCAAAAAATAGAAATGATTGTTTGCCAATTTCTACTTCTACTGCTTTTACAGTATTACCAGAGGAGTTGGTGAGTAAACAGACTACTTTTGCATTAGCTTTAATAGTAATGTTGGGAGAGTCGAGCAGTGGTGCAATACCAAATACTTCCGAGTCTCCAGTAGGGTCTTCCTCTTCGCGGGTGAGAGTTAATGGTAAAGTTTCTGGATGTAGACCTTGTTCGGCGATCGCTTCGACAACTTTTTGAATTTCTGGGTCGTGGTCAACTGCGGGATAAGGATATTCTGCACTGTGGGGAGGTTCGGTAGGGTCGTTGCTCGTTTGACCGTGAACTTTATAAAGTTGTTCTGCTTCGGTGTAATAAGGTTCAAAGTCTTTGTATTTGAGACACCATTCTGGAGAAATTCCTTCTTGATGTTCCACTGCTTCAAAGTCTTTTTCCCGCATCCGAATTAGGGCAGCTCCATAGATTTTGGTATTGCCACCAACGGCATAATTTGTCTGTGGAGAAAATGGTTCGCCTGCATTATCGTACCAATTTTCAGGGGCGCGATAAAGTTCTTTTTTAAAGATATCAACGTTAGCCCTATTTTGAATTTCCAGAGGCATAAAATCACCTCTTTCTAAGATGAGGATTTTTTTGCCAGTTGCAGCAAGTTTATAAGCTAAAGTACCTCCACCTGCTCCTGTACCGACAATAATTACATCATAATGTTGGTCATCAATAATCATTTTTTTCTTCCTTTAAGAATTTTTTTTGAGAACTATTGAAGAAGGAGTTATATCATGTCCGGTTGAATAGTTATCATTATGAATAAATAGAATAAATATCTAAAACATGAGATTGCTTCCTTCCACGGAGTGACCGTCGCAATGACTTTTAAGAGATTGCTTCCTTCCACGGAGTGACCGTCGCAATGACTTTATAAGA
>NZ_JAAHGT010001270.1 GCF_010672385.1 Okeania sp. SIO2F4 | reverse complement strand
CCAAGATTGCTACAGGACTGAATCCTCTCGATCCCACAGATTGCCCGCCAAATCTGTGTCCCTTGCGCGGTAGTCTTATATTACGTCTGTGCGTGATACTAGTGAATTACCAATTCTCATGTTGACTGCTAAAAATCAAGTCTACGATCTAGTCGAAGGATTAAATGCTGGTGCTAATGACTATCTCACAAAACCTATATCTAAAAATGAACTAATGGCAAGACTGAAAACTCATCTCAGACTATCTCAAATTAACAATTCCTATAGTCGATTTGTACCCCATGAATTTCTCAAATTTCTCAGCAAAGACTCCATAATTGATGTCGAATTAGGCAACCATGTAAGTAAAGAAATGGCAGTAATGTTTTCTGATATTCGCTCCTTTACCGCTCTTTCAGAAACAATGACTCCCCAAGAAAACTTTAACTTTGTTAATTCATATTTAGGGCGTGTCAGTCCAAAAGTTAGAGATAATTATGGATTTATAGTCAAATATTTAGGAGATGGAATGATGGCAGTATTTCCCAATGGAGCAGATGACGCTGTTAAAGCTAGTATTGCCAAAATCAAAGAAGTTTTAGAATACAATATCATTAGAAAAAATCAAGGCTATAAACCTATTAAAGTGGGAATTGGAATTCACTTCGGACCAATGATGGTAGGAATGGTAGGAGAACAAGCAAGAATGCAAGGTGATGCTTTTTCAGATAACGTAAACTTAGCTTCCCGTTTAGAAGGACTAACAAAATTTTATGGAGTTTCTATTATAATTAGTGAAGCAGTATTTACTAATTTAGTAAATCCAAATCAATATCAAATTCGATTTTTAGATCGAGTCCTAGTTAAAGGGCGAAATCATCCTATTAAAATTTATGAAGTTATGGATGGAGAAACAGAATCTTTGCTAAACTTAAAAATACAAGTTCAGTCGGATTTTGAACAAGGAGTGTTATATTATCAACAGCAAGAATTTGTCATAGCAAAGAAATATTTCCAGAAAGTATTGACAGTAAATTCACATGATAAAACTACAGAAATTTATCTAGAACGAGTAAATAATTTTTTATCGGAAGGTGTACCTACTAACTGGCAAGGAATTACAAGCTGGAATCAAAAATAAAAACAGGAAATAGGGAATAGGGAATAGGGAATAGGGAATAGGGAGGAGTAATTGATAATTTATGGATAATAATAGATTTTATTTTTGATTTTTGGAGAAGTATAATAGCTGATAGCTAATAGCTGATGGCCGAATCCTTACAATAATAGTAAACTTAGGCAAATTTTATCTATAACAATAACAATGATGAATCTTAGAGAGCGAAAATGTTTTTCCAACTGTTCCCTGTTCCCTGTTCCCTGTTCCCTGCTGTATAATTGAACTTTAAGTACGAAGAAAGAAGCCGCCACCATGCAAAAGTCACCACTAAACCCTATATTTTGCAAACTTTCACCAAAACTTCCCCTGCGAGCTATAGTCATTGTCCCATTTGTATTGCAAATTATCTCAGCAGTATGGTTAGTGGGATATCTGTCATTTACAAATGGTAAGCGTGCAGTCAACGACTTAGCTAATCAATTACAAAACGAAATTACAGTCCGTATTCAGCAGAAACTGGATATTTATTTAGAGACTCCCCATTTAGTGAATCAACTAAATGTCAATGCTATTCGTCTTAATCAACTTAATATCCAAGCAACTAATGATGTGGAACGTCATTTATGGAATCAAATTCAGTCTTTTGATTCTATTGGTGTGATTGGGATTACATCTACATCAGGAACTATGGTTGCAGTTAGTCGCCAAGATAATAACGCATTAAATATAATTGTTACAGACAAATCTACAAACGGAGAACTTCACGAATATGCTACCGACAGTCAAGGGGGGCGAACTAACCGCACAAAAGTAGTTCCTCAATATGACTTCCGTCTGCGACCATGGTATCAAGATGGCATCGCTGCAGGTAAAGCAGCTTGGGGTAAGATGTTTACATCACTAATTGATAAAAAAGTAAAAATGATGGA
>NZ_JAAHGT010000127.1 GCF_010672385.1 Okeania sp. SIO2F4 | reverse complement strand
TACAAATTTTTCATTGATAAATTGTGTAATGATTATAATTTCAGGATTAGAATTTTTTCCTTTAGCTACAGATTCTTCTAAAGCATCAATCCCATTAGCTAAAATATTCATAAATACCTGATTTAACTGACCAGGATAACACTCAATTTGAGGTAAGTGAGCATATTCTTTGAAAACTTGAATAGTTGGACAATTTGGCTTTTCTTTCAATCGATGATTTAAAATCAACAAAGTACTGTCAATACCAGAATGAATATCTACTGGTTTCATATCTGCTTCATCCAAGCGAGAAAAATTTTTCAAAGACTTAACTAATTCGCAGATACGGTCTGTTGCTATGTTCATTGACTTTAATAATTTAGGTAAGTCTTCACTCAGAAATTCTAATTCTATTTCTTCTATTCTTTGTGATATTTCTACTCCTGGGATTGGAAATTTTTGTTGATATAGATTAACTAATTCTAGTAATTCTTGAATATAATTATTTGCTGGATATATATTACCCTGAAGAAAATTAATTGGATTATTGACTTCATGAGCAATACCAGCTACTAACTGACCCAAACTCGATAGCTTTTCTGCTTGAATTAATTGAGCTTGAGTCTCAATAAGTTCATTTAAAGTTTGTTGTAATTTTTCTGCTTTTTCTCTTGATTCAGCTTCTGATTTTTGCAGAGCATTTATCAGTTTCTGGCGTTCTGTAACATCAGTAGCAACACCAATTACACCAAATATTACGTCATTATCTCCTTTTAAAGGAGACCATCTAGTATTAAAAATTAAATCCCCAAATTGAGCAATTGCTTGAGCATTGTCTCCTCTTAAGGCACAATTATTAGCATCCAAAAGTTGAGGTTTGTCTTGGTAGATATCATAAATAGATAGTCCTAATATTTCATCTAATTGTTGACTTGTTAGTTTGACATTTTTACCTTCAAACAAGGTAAATATACCATTACAATCTAGAGTAAATAAAATAATTGGAGCATTTGTAATAATAGTTCGTAACTGCTGTTCTTTATCAGATAAAACTTGGGTCATTACTCTAGCTATTGCTGTCGCTCGATATTGAGTAGTAGTCATAGACCAAGTTAAACCAAAGAGAAGACAACTAATGGTTAAACCATTCGCTAGTATCAGTATAGACTTTTGTTGCTTTATTTTTTCGAGTTCCCTTTCTGCATAGTCTGTTGATAGCTCTGTTGAACTAACAGAAACTCTATCGGTTCTTTGCCAGACGACCCATGTTACTCCCAGTGATAATATTAGTAATAACCAAGGCAACCATTTTAACAATAGCTGTAATTTAGATGGAGATGAATCGGAATCAAAATTTGGATTAAGTGACATTATAATGTATAACTCTTTCTGAATTAATTAATGAAAAAAAGTTATGGATAAAAATAATAAACTAATTGACTATCTATTCAATCCAGTCAGTCTATCTGAAATTGGCTATTGAGAAACTTGTAAAGTTAAATACCTATAGTACACCCATTATTATAATAGATAATAATTCTCAATAATGTATTTTTTGATTTAGATTTTGAGGAGACAAAAAACAACTCGCGGTCTGGAAAAATAATCAAGCAAATGGAAAAAAAATCTCGTGTCAGTCAATTACCTAAACAAAACTCTCACTCTCAGCGTTTACTAACCACAGGTTTACTGATAAGCATATTTGTATTAATAATCTGCTTGCTTATTAGTATAACTACAGGCGATGCAGAAATTCCTCTGGAAACTGTCTACAAAACATTTACAGCATTCGACGGTTCCACAAACCAACTAATTATCCGCACTCTGAGAGTTCCTCGCAGCTTAATCGCAATGTCAGTCGGAGCTTCCCTTGCTGTAGCAGGTAGTATCATGCAAGGATTAACTAAAAATCCTCTAGCTAGTCCAGGAATTCTAGGAATAAATGCAGGAGCAGCTTTAGCTGTAGTATCCGGAGGATTGATTTTTGGCTCCGACTCAGCAAACATTTATCCTACTTTTGGCTTTTTTGGAGCAATTGTAACAGCACTAACTGTTTATTGGTTGGGGTCCCTTGGTCAAGGTGGCCTCCATCCTGTCAAGCTAACTATTGCGGGCGCAGCTATAACTGCTCTTCTTAGCTCTTTAACCACAGCAATACTAATTCTCGATCAAAATAGGTTGGATCAAATTCGATTTTGGTTAGCGGGATCGGTTGCCGGAAAAGACTTCAATGTATTTTTGCAAGTATTTCCCTATCTTTTAGTAGGATTAACCATAGCTTTTTTCCTAGCACGACAGATTACTCTTCTGACATTAGGAGAAGATGTAGCAATAGGTTTAGGCGTACAAACTGTCTGGGTGAAAGTTGGTGCAACTATCTGTGTGGTAATCTTAGCAGGATGCTCTGTATCAATAGCAGGTGCAATTGGTTTTATTGGATTAGTAGTTCCTCACATTGCTCGTCTCTTAGTTGGCATTGATTATCGTTGGATTATCCCTTACGCTGCAATTTTGGGTAGCATTTTGTTGCTCTTAGCTGATATTGCTGCTCGTCTGTTACTAAAACCTATTGAAATTCCTGTGGGAATAATGACATCCTTAATCGGAGGTCCTTTTTTTATATATTTAGCTTTATCAAAAGACTTCTTGCAGAAGTCAGGGAATAGGGAATAGGTATGGAGGGAATAGGGAATTGTTTATTTCATGTCTTGAATTTATTTAATTAAAACTTTTGCAAGAGGTCTAAAGATTATAAAAATGAAAGAACGCTGGTTAGTTATTCGCCCTCAACAATTTCCCATATCATGGCGCGTGGAGCGACGAGTACCAATTGTTTTGTTGATCTTGGTAGTATTAACCTTGGTAACTATGATCTTAAATGTGAGTGTCGGCGAATATCCGATACCACCCCTAGATGTTTTCAAAACAATAATTGGTCTAGAAACAGACAATACAGATTATTCATTTGTTGTTAACACCCTACGTCTACCACGAGTATTAATATCAGTAGGTGTAGGAATGGGATTTGCAGTATCGGGGGCAATTCTACAAAGCTTAATCCGTAATCCTTTGGCAACTCCAAGCATTATAGGCGTAAATGCTGGAGCAAGTTTAGCTGCTGTGGTGGTAATTGTACTACTGCCAAATGCTCCTCTATTTGCTATACCTATTTCTGCCTTTGGTGGAGCGATCGCGATTTCGATTCTCATTTACCTACTTGCTTGGGAAAAAAGAAACTCAACTATGTACTTAGTTTTGATTGGCATTGGTTTAAATACCATTGCTGGTGCCTTAACTACTGTAATGGTGACATTCGGCGAATTAAATAGTGTTTCTCAAGCTTTAATTTGGATTACAGGTAGTGTGAGTGGTCGCAGTTGGGAATATGTTTGGCCATTACTGCCCTGGTTATTCATATTTTTACCATTGGCAATTTTCCTGGCAAAAGACCTCAACGCCCTATTTTTAGGAGAGGAAGTAGCTATAGGTTTAGGTGTTCCCCTTGACTGGCGACGCAGTTTGTTATGGTTGACAAGTGTTGCTTTAGCTGCTGCTTGTGTAGCAACCGCAGGAGCAATAGCATTTGTTGGGTTTATCGCACCACACTTAGGTAGGCAGTTAGTAGGTCAATCCCATGAAGGTCTAATTCCGACTGCTGCTATCATTGGTGCATTTATTGTTGTCTTATCAGATTTACTTGGCAGAGTGTTATTTGCTCCAATAGAAATTCCTTGTGGCATAATTACTGCCATTATTGGTGCGCCTTATTTTCTTTATTTATTGTATCGGAGCCAGAAATGATTGACTCAGAAAGCCCAAAAAGTGCTTTAACTACTCGAAAGCTGACTGTTACTTATAACAATGGACAAACTATTTTGCTGAATTTAGATTTGGCAATTCCTAGAGGTAAGATTACTGTGATAGTCGGTCCTAATGGTTGTGGCAAATCAACTTTACTCAAAAGTTTGGCAAGATTGCTCAAACCTATTAGCGGTACTGTTTATTTGGATAGTAATTCTATATTTAAGTTATCAACAAAGGAAGTAGCAAAACAATTGGCTATTTTGCCTCAAAGTCCTACTGCTCCAGAGGGTTTGACAGTGGAAGAGTTAGTGGCTCAGGGCAGGTATCCTTATCAAAATTGGTTGCAACAATGGTCAATTGATGATGAAAAAATTACTCAACAAGCTTTGGCAACTACGGGACTTTCAGAATTGGCAGGGCGATCGCTAGATTCTCTATCTGGAGGCCAAAGGCAACGGGCTTGGATTGCTATGGCCTTAGCTCAGGATACAGAAATTTTATTGTTGGACGAACCAACTACTTTTTTAGACTTAGCCCACCAGATTGAACTTCTGGATTTGCTCTACGATTTGAATCATTCTCAAGGGCGAACAATAGTTATGGTTTTGCACGATCTGAATCAAGCTTGTAGATATGGGGATAATTTGATTGTCCTAAAGAATGGCCAAGTTGTAACTCAGGGTCATCCAGAACAAGTGATGACAGTCGGAATGGTTCGTTTAGTGTTTGGCCTAGAATCTCAAATTATTCAAGACCCTGTAACTGGGACACCAATGTGTATACCAATGGGGCGCAAGGCGAAACAAAAAGTGTGATTTATATTTAAGAAAATATACAAACATTAATTTTTTAGCAACAATAATTAAGATTTAATTAAATTTCTAGTTAAAGCTTTACAAATAAAAAATATTTCTATACAATCTATTTAAAATTAAATGACAATTCTTTTCATTTAGTTTGTTGTAATAAAAAGTCTAAAAGCATACGGTAAGTTTTGCTAACGCAGAACTTTCCAGCAAATTATTGTGCAAACGTTTTCTATCTCTGAGATAAACCCTGTTTTTGAGACGGAAAGCGTTAGCATTACTTGTAATCAATATAAAAAATACAGATTCACCCAAAAATGATTTCGTTAAAATGCTCCTACTAGCGTGTCTAGACTAAAATTGTGGGTAAAAAACCTAACCCCCCAACCCCCTTCCGTACTAGGGAAGGGGGAGAATACTTCGCCCCTCTCCTTGTAGGAGAGGGGTCGGGGGAGAGGTCTTAATTAACTCAAATTTCCCCACAAAATAAAGCTAGATGTGCCCTACTACTACCAATAAATAAGGGAACAAAAAGTAAATAAAGGAGCAGGATGCTCCCATTTTTAATAAAATGACCCAACTATATCAAACCACTAAAAACACTCTCACTGAGTGCCGTTTTTGTTCGGAGATATCAAAAGTTAATGGAGAAGACCCCATCGGGACAGCATCAACTTGTGACCACTGGCTAATTTTGGAAATAGCACAACCCTGGTCTGAACAAGCTTTTATGGAAAATCCTCAACTTAGACCAGTGCTTGGTTTAATTTTCCAAGCAATAAAAAATGGGGTGAAGTTAAAAGCAATGGCGATCGCTCCCGACCGCGAATATTCTCAACCTGGTTATACTCGCATACTATATTATTACCGCCCTGGTGAATTATTTGCCAAGTATGAGAAACAAGAATATATTGTACCTGACGATGTGATGAGTCAGTTACTAATTTCCTTGCTCAAGCAACTACAGCAACAACCAAATGAACTGGAAAATTTTCAGCAATATCAACAACAAACTAGCCATATTAGAGAAATGCTAGTTTGTACTAATGGGAATGTTGATCTAGCTTGTGGTAGGTTTGGCTATCCTATTTATAAAAAGTTGCGTTCTGAATATGCAGCTACTTCTCAAGGAAATTTACGAGTTTGGAGATGTAGTCATTTTGGCGGTCATCAGTTTGCACCAACATTAGTCGATCTACCAGATGGTCGTTATTGGGGACACTTAGAACCAGAAATGCTCGAATTACTGGTATTGAGAAATGGTTCAGTATCAGGTCTACGCCAGTATTACCGAGGTTGGGCAGGTTTAAACTCTTTTGCCCAAATTGCCGAGCGGGAAATATGGATGCAGGAAGGTTGGAATTGGTTAAAGTATCCTAAAGCGGGTAAAGTGTTGACATTTGATGAAGAAAGACTAAAACATCTCAGTCTAGAGGAAGCAAAAGCTGAAGCAAATTGGGCATTGGTGCAACTGGAATTCATTGTTGATAATAATAGCAATTTGAA
The DNA here is from genome assembly GCF_010672385.1 of Okeania sp. SIO2F4. Lineage (GTDB taxonomy): Bacteria > Cyanobacteriota > Cyanobacteriia > Cyanobacteriales > Microcoleaceae > Trichodesmium. Next base: position 9,447 of record NZ_JAAHGT010000127.1, on the reverse strand, counting down.
AAAAGCTTATCAAGCAAAGGTGGAAGTTAACGGTGAGGTGATGAGTGCTTTGCGTTCGGGGAATGATCTGGAATTAACAGCAGTTAAGCAATATCATGTGAGTTCTTTGGTAAAAGTAAGTTGACAATCTTTGTTAATATTCTTTTTTAGATCGAGTTCTGATAATCACTATTAATACTATAAATTTGATTGAAGTCTAAAACAAAACAGGTAATAGTTTTTGGGTTGCGCTACTGCTTTACCAAGTCTACAATTTGCCAGCTTTTTATTATAAGTATTTAACTTAATATGATATTACTTTATACTTTGGTATTTTCTCAAATCTTTTAATACTTAATACCTGTAATAATTTAGCAACTAAAACTCTGTCATAGCTAATTTATTTGAGATTTAATCTTAGTGGATATATAGAGTTTTCAAATGAGACAAAAGAGTTCCTAAATTTTTTTTGTGTTATAAAATATAACTCATAATTCTTAAATGTCAAAGAAATGATATTTAGGTTCTTTATAATAACTACTACTTAACTATTAACTACTGACTACTGACTACTGACTACTGACTACTAAAAAAGATGAAATATTTAACAATAACAGAAACTGAAGCACTATATCAAGAATACTTAGAAACAGGAAAAATTATTTCCTACTCTGAGGATTTTGAAACTTTTTTCAAAATTCAAGCTGAACAGGAGTTAGGAATAACAGCATACGATAGAACAATCCAACTGCGCCCTGGACTAAAAATAAAGATTAGTGGGGGAAAAGCAAAATATACTTTTGCTAGAGAAATTCAACATCATGCTTCTATGCCATTAATCTTGGCTTTCCAGCTTGCAGGAACTTACCGAGTATGGACAGAAGGCATTGGAAATGACTACTATTCTGAAAAAAGAGGAGAAAATTATTTATTTTTTCTTCCTGGTACAAAAGAAATAGAAGAACTACCAACAGGAGAAAATTTAGAGAGAATTAGAATTATTGTAGAACCCGATATTTTCAGAAATTTTAGTAGTAGTCAAATCGATTTAATGCCTACTGAATTAAAAACATTAATTTCCAATGATTCACGGCAAATTTTTCATCGGAATGTTGGATCTATAACTCCAGCAATGCAGCAAGCGTTACAGCAAATTATTAATTGCCCATATCAAGGTATAGCAAGACAAATTTATCTAGAAAGTAAGGCACTAGAGTTAATAAGTTTACAGTTAATACAATTAACACAAAGTCAGTCAGGAATTATTTCATCTAGTTCGTCTGGATGTTTACAACCGGATGATATTGAGAGAATTCATCAAGCAAAATCTGTCTTAGAAGCAAATTTAGAAAATCCACCATCCCTAATAGAATTAGCTAGAAAAGTACAACTTAATGATTATAAACTTAAACGAGGTTTTAAGGAAGTTTTTGGTACAACTACATTTGGATACTTGCAAAAAATCCGAATGGAGCGCGGGAAAAATCTCTTAGCAGAGCGAATGTTAACTGTTGCTGGAGTAGCTCAAACTGTTGGGTATAAAAGTCCAAGTCGGTTCTGTGACGCTTTCAAAAAACATTTTGGTATTACTCCTAGAAATTACAGAATGAGTCTGAATTTTTAAATTGACAAAACAGGCAAAAAAAAATCCGTTTAGGGCAAAACTAATCTCTGGAACTGAATATGATGGTGTTTGATTTGCCAAAAAGCAAAATAAAATATTGAGGAGGATTTAACATTGGTTGATATTATTTTAACAGACGGTCCTGATACTCGAACTTTATCCCCAGGAGAACTAGGACCAGGCGATAGTTTATTTGCTCTAAGAGGTAATGATGATGTAACTGGATCGAGTAGTAATGAAACAATGTTTCTAGGTAAAGATAACGATGTAGTAAGAGGTGGAGGGGGTAATGATGAAATTAATGGTAATAATGAACAAGATTTAATTACAGGTGGTGATGGCAACGATACTGTAAGAGGAGGAAAAGATAGTGATGTAGTTATTGGTGGTTTGGGAAATGATTCAATATATGGCGATCGCGGTGCAGATCAATTAGTTGGGGGTGGTGGTGCTGATACTTTTGTATTATTTGCCGACTCAACTTTACCACCAGGTAGTAGAGGGGATCAATTGTTAGATTATAATCTTGCTGAGGGCGATAGAATAGGTCTTATTGGTTTAACAGCTAGTGATATAACTTTAAACGCTACTCCTGGGTTGCGTTCTACAGAAGTTTTGTTACCACTACTTCCTCCTGGGATTAGTACAGATACTATATTAGGAGAATTTGGATTAGGTCCAGTTCTTCAAAATGCAGCTAATCCATCAACTAACTTACTAGACGGTATCCAAATTATTGCTAATGGACAAGTATTAGCTACGGTTTATAATACAACAGAAGCTGATATTTTAAGTGGCATCACTACAGTTAATTTGTAGGAATTGTTGTGAAAAGGAAAAAATATTTTATTTGCTATCAGCTACTTTAAAATCAATTCCTTTATTCCTATTTAATTTAAAGATTACAGTAATTAATACCATTTTGATAAAATAATATTACGAATAATTTGGTCAACTAAAATGGTTGAAGTCAGATTTATATTTGCTCAAACAGAAAATTGTTTCAGAGTAAAAAATGATAATAATAGCTCTTGCTACTGACTACTGACTATTGACTACTATAAACAGTCCAAATATTTGTAACAAATATTTATCAAATTGGTATAATTTCACATTCTGATTTCCTTTGATAAATAGGGTGCTATACCAATTTATGTATTATTGGTTTGCGGTAATAAAAGTGAATGTAACAATATCAAAATGAATAATCAAACATTTTTTAAAGAGATAGGATTAAGTATTGTTTTTTCAGTAGCATTGGCAACACCAGCAAACTCAACAACACTACCTATTTTTAATCAAGAATTTAATTTATATAGCACTTATCTAAACAGTAAAAATCTAGAAACACAAATCTACAGTATAGATTTAGGTATTATTTCACAACCACAAAATGATAACATATATCAAAAAAAATATTATTATTCATTTCCTATTTTTACAGATAAAATATCAACATCATCATCCAGAATCCCCCTCAATACAATAGAAAAAAACACAAATAAAAATTTTACAGCTATTACAGCCAATATAACTTTTGGTGAATCTTCTAATAGTCAAAGATATCAAGAACAAAAAAATAATACATTCAATTCAGCTAATATATCTGACCTAATATCTTATCTGCCAGATGAAGATATTCAACCATTACCTTCCCATGAAGAAAAGTTAATACTATTACCTCCCATATTAGAAAAACAAACATTAATAGACAGGTATCATCTTCTGAAGAAAAAAGTCAAAAAAATTTCAGAAGAAAGTAGGCAATCTGTTAGGGTCCCCGACAGATTGGAGAGTTATGAAAGTATAGATACTTTAACCACACTCCAAATAATAGACATAAACCGTTTCAATGATGGAGTATTAAACTCAAAAGTGGAAGGGTATCTAGATAATTCTTCATTTACTAATGTCTACTCTCTTCCAGCAGAGGTAGATAACATTAAATTTAATATCTCAGAAAATATAGTCAAGCAAAGGTTAGAGGAAAATTCCAACTCTATAATTCCAAATAAACAACATCAATTCATCAATAAAGATTTTCAAAATATACAGCAAAATAACCCAGACTTACTTGATATAAATCAACCTAAGTCAAGTTTTATCACTCTAAACTCAACAGCAAAAACTACTGCATCTAATCTTTTAAGAGAAAACTTTTTAGAAGAAAATCCAAGTCAGAAACGACAAAAAGAGGAACAAGAAAGTAATAATATTGTCCGAGTCAACGAAATATATCAACCACTCACGACGGCTGCTGCACTATATCAACCAGACATAATTATTACTAACATATCTGAAGATATTTCTCAAGATATTAGAATTGCTCAACAAATTATTCAAGTAACAAATATCAGACTTGATTCAACTTCAGAAGGTCTACAAATTATATTAGAAACACTCTCTGGAGAAAAGTTACAAGTTAGGACTGCAGTTGATGGAAATACTCTAATTGTTAACATTCCAAATGCTGTATTATCTCTACCAGACACAGAAGAATTTAGTGAGAAAAACCCCATAAGAGGAGTAACTAATATTACAGCAACAACTATTAATTCTAATAGTATTCGGGTTACAATAGAAGGAGAAACAAATCTACCAACTGCATCATTACTTCCTGCTGATGAAGGCTTAACCCTGAGTGTGGAACCAGTAATAGAAGATGAAGAAATTGAAGTAGTAATTCAGGCAACCCGTCGTGCTGGTGCCACAGAAGAAGACATAGCACGCAGTATTACCGTTATTTCTCGCGAGCAAATAGAAGACCAAAGCAGTGTCAGTGCAACTAATAACATTACAGATATTCTTGGTAGAACAGTACCAGGTTATGGTCCACCTCCTGCAATTACCAGAAGAACCCGAAGCCAAAGTTTGCGAGGTCGCCCCGCATTAATATTAATAGATGGAGTGGTTCAAAATTCCAATTTAAGCAACGATACAGAATTGAATACCATAGATCCATCAGCAATTGAACGGATCGAAGTTATCCGCGGTCCTTCTGCTCTCTACGGAAGTGGATCTACTGGTGGTATAGTTAACATTGTTACTCGTACCCCAAGCGAAGGTTTGGAACAGGAAGCAAAAGTAGGTTACAGTAATTTTGGTGGAGATGAATTTTTTCCATACAATGGAGCTGGTTACAATGGTAGATACCGCTTATCAGGTAGTGCAGGCGATTTCAATTGGGGAATTACTGGTTCCCTAAATCAAAATAACAGATTTTTTGATGCGGAAGGGGATATTATTCCTACGGGGGATCTAGATGGAAGTAGAAGTTTAAATTTGCTAACTACACTTGGTTTAGATGTGAATGAAGAGCAACGACTCAGATTCAAATACAATCTTTATAACGACAGACTTTTCCCAAGTTTTGCTGCAGATGGAGAAAATATACAAATATTTGGTTTACAAAAAGCTAGAGCTGAAAGAATTCCTCGTTATGATTATGAAGAACCTCCCGAACAGACTAACCACAATATCAGCTTAACTTATGATAATGACAATTTGTTTGGTTCTCAACTTTATACTCAATTTTTCTTTCAAAGAACTTATTTGAGACAAGTATTTCAAGACTTCCGGACTTTTTTTGCTCAGACTCTCCCTAGCGAACTTCCTGCTGATTTCCCTGGAGTCAGGCAACCAGCAAATGAATCAAGAAAATTAGGAACTCGTATACAAATTACTACTCCTTTTTCTAAATCTGCCAGTGTGTTTTGGGGAGTTGACTACACTAACGAGAAAAATGATACAGAAGATTTGGTTATAGACTCAGAAGCATTTGATGAAGATGAGGAAGCAAATATTAGAGAGCGTGTCACTCCGGTTCCTAATTTTAACATAAATAGTGTGGGAATTTTTGCTGAAGGACAGTGGGATGTGACTGACAAAATACTACTTAGTGGAGGTGCGCGTTATGAAACCATTCATGCAGATTTAGAAGATTGGACAGGAAGTCCATTCAATAACTTTCTAACTGTACTTGCAGGAGAAGAATTACCAGAATTTGAAGGAGGTAGTAATAGTGCATCAGATATAGTTTTTAATTCTGGCATTCTCTATAAAGCGTCATCTGAAATTAGCTTGTTTTTCAACTTTTCTCAAGGATTTTCTATCCCTAGTTTTGGTTTTCTTACAGGAGCAACCGATCCTGTTGAACTTGATTTAGAAGACGATGAATTGTTGGAACCAGAGAAAGTTAGTAACTATGAAATAGGAATACGTGGCAATTGGGAATCAGTACAGTTTACAGTTGCAACTTTTTATAATCATTCTGATAAAGGGCAAAATTTGACATTAGGAGAAGATGGTTTTGCAGACTTGGATCGAGGTCCTCAACGAAACTATGGAGTAGAAGCAACTCTTGATTGGCAACCTACAAACACCTGGAGAATTGGCAGTACTTTTACTTGGAATGAGGGAGAAGGAGACCTTCCTGGAGACAATCGTGGTTGGCAACCTTTGAGTGGTATAGAAGTACAACCGATGAAAGTGACTTTGTATGTACAGAATGAAACTTTGCCTAATTGGCGAAATAGGTTACAAATGCTATTTGTGGGCGATCGCTTTCGTGCTTTTGATGAGGAAGTAGATGAATTTAAAGCAAATGGTTATGTAACATTTGATTTAGTTAGCACCCTCAATCTAGGTCTGGGGAGATTCGAATTAGGTGTTCAGAATTTGTTTAACCGTCAATATATACCTATTTCTTCTCAAGAACGGATTAATAATAATGAATTTCGATATTTAGCAGCTCCTGGACGGAATATTAGTATTCGTTATTTTTTGAAGTTCTGAAGTCAGTAGTCAGTAGTCAGTAGTGAGAGCTTCTTGCTCTCTCTTTAGTAATGTGCAGTGAGGAGGAATTGATATGACAAAAAAAAGTTATCATAGACAAGATTGAGGAACAAAATCAAATAAATATGAAATTTTGTTTGTTTACCTCACGCGGTGATACCAAATCCGGTTTACATAGGAGGTTTATTGTAAGGGCAAGGAAGAAGGCACTTATGCTGAGGGCAGAAGGGTTAGAAGCAATTGGACAAATTCGCTTTTCATAACCGGATTTGGTATTATTATCTAATTACACCAATGCTACCAGATTTGATATGACTCCTAGTAAAAAACCTAATCGCTGACAAAGATACCAAATGGGTTCTATAGATTATTTCCCGATCGCCCTTCAGCTTCACCAAATATAATAAAATGTTCAAATCCACTATTAAAAATACCATTTTCTACTGCTAAAGCTACAATTAGATTAGAAGTTAAATAAAATCTTTCATCAAATTCAGTAGTACGTTCATCACGACCTTCAAAAAACCCAACATTAATAAAATGCTCGAATCCACTCTTAAAAACATTATTTGCTACAGCTTGACTAACACCAGGATTTTCTACTAAATAAGTAGTTTCATCAAACAAAAGACTAGGGTTTCGTCCTTGAAATTGACCTTTATTAATAAAATGATCGAAACCATTTATAAATAAACCATTTTGCACTTGTTGAACCACATCAGGATTATTTTCTAAATAAAATTCCTCATCAAAATATATTTCTATGGGATTAATTCTTTGTTCGCTCACATACTGAATAAAATTTTGAAAAGTATCAGGTGGCAAAATATCTGAAACAATCTTAGCTACAAAAGCATTAGATTCTAAACCAAAACTATTCAAAGCATCAATAACCGGAAAATCTATAGAATCAGAAAAGCCAACCACATAAGTATTCTGAGCAGGGTCTATCGCAATACCATTTCCTGACTCATTCCCCACACCACCAATAGTTGCAGAAAAATCTAAAAACATTCCACTACTAGAAACTTTACTGACAAAAACATCATCCGGTAATCCCAAACCAACTCCTTCTTGAAACTCATTAATAATTGGAAAATTCACAGAAGCAGTGCTACCTGTCACATAAGCATTACCCAAATTATCTATAGCAATATCATTAGCAAACTCACTACTATTTCCACCTAAAAAACTCGCATATCCTAAACTATTATCCCGATTAATTTTCATCACAATAGCATCACTACTACCTCCCCCAAAGAAATTTTGAAATCCACTAAAAGCAGGAAAATCTCCCACAGGAGAAATAGCAATATCTCCCTCAAGAATACGAGTTCCTGTCGTACCAGAAACATAAATATTTTCAGCTAAATCTATGGCAATACCACTACCAGCATCTCCGTCACTCCGACCATAAAAAGTTGAGAAAAGTAAGTCGCTACCTTCTGGATTTAATTTAGTAACAAAAATATCGCTATCCCCCCCATAAAAATTTTGCAGAGGGTTCTGAAGCGGGAAGTCAAAAGACCTAGTTGAACCTGTTATATAAGCATTACCATTATTATCTACATCAATATCAATTCCTGAATCTAAATCGAACCCTCCTAATAAGGTTGAATATGCTAAAGTTCTGCCATTTATGGATAATTTAGTTACAAAAGCATCCCGATTCACATTATTAGTAGTAGTGGTTTGAAAAGCATTTTCTGTTGTGGGAAAGTCGGCAAAACCTGGGACTGGAGATGCAGGAAATGGGGAAAAACCACCCGTACTTCCTGTTACAAAAGCATTACCATTATTATCTACGGCAATACCTCTACTAATATCTTCATCTCGACCGCCAAGGTAAGTAGAATATTGCACACTATTGCCTAAACTAGAAAGTTTTGTCACAAAAGCATCGCCGTTAAAACTTCCTCCACCATAAGTAGTTTGAAAGGCATTAACTGTTAGGAAATCTAGGGAATTAGTATTACCTGTAACGTAAACTCCCCCTGCTATATCTACAGCAATATCTGTGCCAAATTCATCGTTACTTCCCCCAAAATAAGTAGACCAAAGAACAGTTCCATCTTGGTCGAGTTTAGTGACAAAAGCATCGTTATTAAATACTACTCCCCCACCATTAAAGTCTGATTGAATTGCATTTATTGTGGGAAAATCAACGGAAGTAGTATCTCCAGTTATATAAACATTTCCGGCAACATCTACAGCAATACCATTGCCACGGTCAAAACCATTTCCTCCGATTAATGTGGAATATTCTAGAGTGGGGTCGATAACTAATTCATAGTTTCTATTGTATTCTCCAATATCGAATCCTACTTGATTATTTTCGAGGAGTTCATAGGCAACTTCCACTTCAATTTGCTGACCATCTATTTCTTGATAAGCTATTGGGGGGGCTTCAGATAATTCTCCTAATTCTGTATCTATAGACAGAGTACCATCGGCAAGAATATTAATTTCTTCGACTCCACTATAATTGAGAATAATTTGAGAAGTATCAACACCGGGAGCGACAATAAAATCTCTTTTGAGGTTGCCGTCGATACTACTATATATTAGGTCGATACCAGGATATAAATTTTCATACTCAATAGCGGCATAAGTCGGCAGATCGGTATGCCAATTATTAGAGTTATTACCTTGGAAAAAGTTAGCAACTCCCGGCAGTTTATTTAGAGGATTTATATTGGGGTTTGAGTTAGCATTCTCAAAATTTAACGTCACTACATCTGAGGTAGTTTCACCTTGGATATTTTGAGTAGAACTAAAGATAATTCCATCTTGAGCAAATAGTAAATTGTAGTTATTTGCTTTTGCTAAATACTCAACTTCAGAATTGTTAATTTGCCCTACATTTTCGATAAAACTAATCCCTGTGAGGAAGTCATTAGTTTCAGAGAAATCTATCTGGGGTATGTCAAATTCTTTTACTTCTAATTCGGAGGGTAATGTTTCTGAACTAGAGGCAATATTTAGATTATTAATTTCCCTAGTTTCAGAGAAATCTATCTGGGGTATGTCAAATTCTTTTACTTCTAATA
>NZ_JAAHGT010001269.1 GCF_010672385.1 Okeania sp. SIO2F4 | reverse complement strand
GTTTTTGGATGGTTGCTCAAAATTCCCGTTACAAAAACAACTTTTGAGTTCTGTCAGTCCCCAACGGACGGCTCCCCTATCTTAACTTCTGAGTTTGTTAATTGCCCATCTTTAGGAGCTTGCTTAACAAACTCCTATTCTCATGGATCGTTTTGACAAAATTTACGCATCGTGTGAGAAAAAAATAGATACTTACTATTAAAAACTATCCAGGTAAGTAACTATATAAGTTAACTGATTTATATGGATATTAAGGAGGAATTACTACTACAAAATAAATCCACCTATTTCTAATCAAACAAGACTACAAATAATCATTATTATTTGCACATATTTATCAGGATTTAGCCTAAATCTTTGTTGGGCTAGGAGTGTAGATTTTGAGCAATCTAATTATATGTTCTACAAAAATTCTTTCAGCAGCCAGCTTTTCCTGATTGAGACTTTTCCTGAATGGTTAATTCTTGAGGATATGGCTTTTTTTTAGGTGTTTTTATTGCTGGTTCTCGAATATCAGCTTTATCCCCAGTAAATTTGTGTTTTTGAGCGAATTTTTGCCCTTGTTTCACGAAAAAAATTTATGTCACTTTGTTTTCCTGGTTTTCCAGCTTCTACGTCAACAATATCTTTACCGGAAGGTAACACAATTACCTGACTTTTTTTCTTTTCTGAATAATATTCTTTTTCTTGTGGATGGTTTAGCCACGAAAAATTACATTTTTTATTACTCTATCAAAATGTATTTATTTTTCACCAGATGTCTAATGAATCTAGAGATAATCAATGTTTGCTACAAACCTAGAAATCTGGATTATAACTGCTTTTTTATTATCTAAACTTCTTTATATATATGATTGAGCAATTCTAGAATTTTTATTCTCTCTTCATTCCTCCTGTCTATAGCATTTTTAACATTCTTTTTTCACAGTTGGCATGAACAATTTCGTTGTTTTTTAGCTTTATATAGTGCTTGTTCTGCTAGAGTAATTAATTCTGCCGATGAGTTATTTTCTTGCGGAACTATACTTGATATGCCAATACTAATTGTGACAAATTCATTAATGGGAGACTGACCATGGATAATTTTGAGATTTTCTACTTCCGATCTGATATTTTCAGCAAGAATCAAAGCACTTTCAGTATTAGTATTGGGTAGAATTATTGCAAATTCTTCTCCTCCATAACGAGCTAGTAAATATTCGGGAAGATTCACAATTCCCTGAATAGTTTTTGCTATTTTTTTTAGACAATCATCTCCAGTTTGATGACCATAATTATCATTGTATAATTTGAAATAATCTAGATCGCAAATGATTAAGGATAGAGGCAAATTTTTCAGTTTCATTCTCTGCCATTCTTGTTCTAGGTACTGATCGAAGCGATGGCGATTAGCTATTTGAGTTAAACCATCGAGAGTAGCAAGTAGAGATAATCTTTGATTAGCTAATTTGAGAATATATTCAGCTTTTTTACTTTGCATCACTACTCCTAAATGAGTTCCTACTATTTTCACTAAATCAATCAAATGCTGATTTTTTGCCAGAGTTTCTTTCTTCAAAAAAACCAAAATTGCTAATACCCGATCGTTCCACAAAATTGGCACAGCAAAAGCAGATTTTAATCCCATTTTTAAAGCAATATCATAACGTTGAAAAACTGTAGGTGATGTTTCAGAAATATCTTCTATCCATTCTGCATCTTGAGCTTGCCAGACTCTGCCTACTAAATCTACATTAGAAGTAAAAGTTAATCTTTTGCTATAATTTTGGAACTCAGAAAAATCCTGTGAATTAAGATAGCAAGATTGACTATATACAAGTCTAGAATTATCAGAATTAGGCAGCCAAGCTTCACCAAAATCCCACTTAATATTTGAACAAACATGGTTGAGGGTGACATCTAGTGCGGAATGAATATCTAAGGTAGCACTAATAGCTGGAGTAGTTAATAATAAAAAACGCAGTTGTTCCTCAGCACTTTGACGTTCAATAAATTCTTTTTGCAGCTCTAAATTTTTCTCTTTTAATTA
>NZ_JAAHGT010001268.1 GCF_010672385.1 Okeania sp. SIO2F4 | reverse complement strand
TCCCTCTTCCCTCTTACCTCTACCTTCTTCCTTACTTGAAAAAATGAAGCAAATACTCAAAAAAAAATTTATTATTTCCGTCTTACAAATTTTTATCCTAGGCTTAATTTTTGGAATTTCCTATACTCAAGACCCCCTATATACCTCAAATCAACATACTAAATTTTTACAAGGATTATCCAAAGCTAGTTTAGGTTATTTAAACAAAGATTGGTTAGCTAATACATTAGACCCTCTACCTGCTTTTACTTTTTTGGTTAAAATCACTTATGCTTACCTCGATGAAAATTTTTTCTACTTTTATTACATCCTGATTTTTGGCATCTATGTTTATAGTATCCTTGGCATTGCTTCAGTGATTTTTAAAATTAATACTTCCCGACTGAAGCTGCTAATTTATTTTCTGCTTATCTTGACTATTCACTGTCTACAAATCAGAATTTTTGACTTGAAAACTCATGTACATCTCCACTATGGTTTAGCAGAGCAATATATTCTTGGTGGATATTTTCAACCTTGTACATTTGGAGTATTAATTATCTTTTCTATCCATGCTTTTCTGAGAAAAAAACCTTTTTTAGCAGTCTTAGCTTTAGGAATAGCTGCAACTTTTCATCCCACATATCTCCCTAGTGCAGCTTTACTAACTTTAGCTTATATGATCGCCACCTATAAAAATGAAAAGAATCTCCAAAAATCATTATTAATAGGTATCTTTTCATTCATCTTAGTTTTACCAGTAGTCAGTTATATGACTATTACTTTTCAACCCACATCTCCCAAACTTTTTCAAATATCTGAAAGCTTACTTGTTAATAGAATTCCTCATCATTCCTTCCCCGATATTTGGTTAACCGAACCTGCTGCTCCAATTCAGATTTTAGTAGTAGCGATCGCTCTCTATCTTCTCCGCAAAACTAGATTATTTTTTATCTTATTTTTTCCCTTTTCCACAGCAACTATTCTGACAATAGTTCAAATTTTTTCTAGCAGCAATACTTTGGCATTTCTTACCCCATGGCGTGTATCAGCTTTTTTAGTTCCTATTTCTACTTGTATGATATTGGCTTTTATTTTGGATGTTGTTTTTGACAGATATCATCCTTGGATTAAGCAATACAAAAAAACGATAGAAATTTTCTCTGTCGTAGCAATATATCTGTTCATTATTTCAGGAGTGGGAATGCAACTGGAGAAACTAACTATTAATCAGGAAGATACACCAATTATTATGGAATATGTCAAAGAAAATAAACAACCAGGCGATAGTTATTTAGTTCCTTATGCTTCAGGTAAATTTGTTGATTTTAGAATTGCCACAGGTGCGCCGATTTTAATTAATCTCAAATCTCATCCCTACAAAGATATAGAAGTTATTGAATGGCACGACAGATTATTAATGGCACAACAATTTTATGATAATTCTGGTATAGCTAAATGTCAGGCTTTGCAGAATTTAATCGATAAATATAGGATAACTCACGTCATTGTTGAAAATGATGATTCTGTTAAATGTCTAGGAATAGAAAAAACTTATATCGATAATTTATATCAAATGTACAAAGTAATTGATAAGTAAGCAATCAGCAATCAGCTACCTTTTGCCTGTTGCCTAATTCCAAAAACTTTTTTTTCAGAATGATTGAGAGGACTAGATATAGTCTTTTTCAAGTTATTTAGCTAAAGTTATTTTTATTCTTTTTTGCTCTTACTTCTCTATTTCTTATTCCCTAAAACTTAGAATTTTGTACCTCACTCAAACCTGATAATTCCTATAGCATTGACAAATTAATCTTTATTTGATACCCTTCAAAACAATATTTATCCAAAAAAAATAATTCAAAGCTTCTAAGTTTATCTATGAAAAGCAAAAAAATAATCTACTTAAAGATACAAAGTGACTATTCGGTAACTTGCAACATGAAACACTACCTTGCCGAATAATTAAGGTCTAAAACTTCTCCTTTTAAGGATAAAAATTCAGTAAGCATTTTCTGCGGAATGCTGTGAAAAAGCGGTCAGCTCTTAGA
>NZ_JAAHGT010001267.1 GCF_010672385.1 Okeania sp. SIO2F4 | reverse complement strand
AGGTCATACAATCATTCACCAACCTCTGATTTTTTATTATTAGAGATGTCTAATGAATATGGATTAGAATAATGGCAAAATACAGCGCTTGCCTTTGTTATGAGGTACACCCATCGCGGGCAAGATACGCGCACTACATAATTTTCATCATTTACCCTGTACATCATTTACCTGAAGTATGCTGTATCAATTTTCTGAGGATGCAATTACAACATTTTTGAGGATAGTGAGGTAAAGTTTAATACTATAGTCATTTAACTTTAGATTGAGACAAAGCTTTATTGGTATGAGGGAGTTTCAAACGAAAAAACGTCTCATATTTAAGTTAAACTACTATAATCTCTATTCCATATTCCCTATTCCCTAGATAAAAAAATGACAATTCCTGTAATGAATTTGCCTTGGGTAGACTCACCTTTTTTTGAACAAATTTTTAGCCAGTTAAATTTAGACAATGAAACCAGAAAAATTGTCAAACAATTTGCAGAACAAGGCTATGTAATTATAGACGACCTAAGCATAGAAAATATTGGAGAAATTATAGACAGAATAGTTAAAGATTTAACTCCTATCTACGGCGATCAAGGCAAAGTAGAATCAGCTTGGATTTATCACGATAGAATTCAAGATGCTTGGACATTCAATCAAGATGTTAAAAAAATTGCCACCACTCCCAAAATTATTAACCTATTAAAAATACTTTATCAGCGAGAACCAATCCCTTTTCAAACCCTAAATTTCAGGTTTGGTACTGAACAATCGACTCATAGTGACAGTATACATTTTAGTTCAATTCCAGCTAGGTTTATGTGTGGAGTTTGGGTAGCTCTGGAAGATATAGATGCAAATAACGGTCCGCTACATTATTATCCTGGTAGTCATAAATTACCAATTTTTGATTTAAATGATTTGGGAATTACAGGCAGTTATCAGAATAAACCCTATGATACTTATCCTATATATGAAGAGTTTTTACAGTCATTAATTGAACACAATGGTTTAAAAAAAGTAGAACTTTATGTCAAGAAAGGACAAGCTTTAATTTGGGCAGCAAATTTACTACACGGAGGCAGTCCAGTTTTAGATAAAAATAGAACTAGATATAGTCAGGTGACACATTATTATTTTTCTGATTGTATGTATTATATTCCTTTAATTTCTGACCAGTTTTTACATAGGATTCATTTTAAAGAAGTTAAGAATATTATCACAGGAGAAGTAGTTAATCATATTTATAATGGTGAAAAACTTGAAATTCATCCAGAAGAATATGAGATAAAAAGATTAAAATCTGAACTATTACAATTTCAGGAGGAATTAGCAAAATTTCGACCTATTGCAATGGAATCTCAGGATGAACTGAATGTCTTAAAACCTCAACTTCAAACTGTTGAGTCAGAGTTAGAAAAATTACGAAGTCAGCTATATAATTCTCAAACAGAATTGGAGTTATTAAAATCTCAAAATCAGCTACTTGAGACTGAATTAAAAAGATTGAGAGCAAAGTTGCATCAAAATACCTGAATCAAAATTATAATATTCAATTTTCTCTGTTTCATCAAAGAAATATAAAAACACTGTAGGAGTTTGTCAAGATTCAATTATACTTACAAAAAAATATACAACAGGACTTACGCATGAGTTAGGAAAAATTAGCATTTGAGATTGCTTCCCTATCGGTCGCAATGACGAAAATATGTTGTACTGCGTAAGTCCTGTACAATTTAAAACTTATGAGGTAAGTTTTGAACAATTAAAAATTAATTAGTGGAAATAATACCATTTATTAACTAGCTGTTAGCTTTCAGTATTCAGGTATAGCGTTTTTCAGGCTAATGAGGTACACCTAATTTTTATTTATTTTCTATTCCCTCCATACCTGTTCCCTGTTCCTTATTCCCTAAAACAAAGGAATTTTGTACCTCAACAGCATGGGAATTGCTATATCAGTTAATAGCATTTTGATAAAAAAATGTTACAAATAATAAGCTTGTTACAGAACTCAGAAGTAGGGAAGTGTGATAATTGCTA
>NZ_JAAHGT010001266.1 GCF_010672385.1 Okeania sp. SIO2F4 | reverse complement strand
TTCAGTAAAATTGAATTTCTTTTGAGTAGTAAAGAAATATTGACGATAATAGTAGTTAGCTAAATTAAACAGATTTTTAGACAAAAAAGCCTTGTGGTCAATTTCAGACCAAAAAGGATGGTTTTTCGTGATTACATGACGTTCAACTAGCTTCATACCTTAATTGTAGCTGATAGAGACTCAATAGATAGACAACTGAAAAAAGTTACTCCTAGATAGTTTTATACCTATATTTATGAGTAATTTTGATGAACTTTAGATAAGTTTTCCCTTTCTGTATTTACTCCTCAGAAAAATAAAACTGTCGCACAGCAATATTGCCCTACATTGTACATATTTTTGGTCAATCTACACAATTGTCTTAAAGCTTTAAATTCCTGGCTAGACAAGTTTCTAATTTTGTTCTTTTGGGTTAGATACATAATTAATTTTCGCGCTTATCATACATATTACAGCGAAGCCTTTAGGAATGTCAATTTGACTACGGGTTAAAACCCGTAGCGTCGTTTCCATCCAGCCGTTCAAACAGACTTACTGATTTTTTTATGATGAACATAAGAATCTTTATTTTTTAAGGTTTCTTAAGATTTGTAGGGCTAATCCTATCGTGTTTACCTCGAATATTACATACCACTTAAAAGGAAATTAGTCAATAGATGAGAATGTATTATTCTTGCTCCTTGGCAATATTTTGATTAGTTATAATTCCCTAGTTATGAATCCCTAATACTGACCATCGAACGCTACAATATAAGTTATGATATAAAACGTTTTTCAAGATTCATTAAGATGGGTCTTATGCTAGGAGGATGATTGCAAGCAAGAGAAATCGAGCCTAAGCTAAAACAACTTAGCCGTCTTGCCTGGTCAACCGAACCTGCGTTAGCCCAGAGGTTAGATGAAGTCAGGCGCTGGATTAAGGATATTAGACCAGGCTTACTGACTCAGAAAGGAGTCTTAGTAGGATTTTTGTTAGAATTAATTAAGGATGGAGAATTTTGGTTAAAATTACAATCTTTAACAAATGAAGAAAGGCAAATATTTTTGCAGCACCTTCCATCTCCAGTTATATACTGGTATGAAAATCTTTTTCCAAAATGGTTTAATGAAAATGATCATAAATTTTATATATGGAAACAAAAGTTAAGATCGGGAGAGTTTAATCAAGAAGATGCTGAACTAATAGAATCTGTCGCTCGTCAGATTAAAAGTCGTGATGGTTGTGTTGTACATCGTTATATTGCAGATTTGTCTATGGCAACAGATGTAATTGTGAGTAGCAGCACGGGTAAGCCTCTCTGTGTTCAACTCACTACTATGTCCGGTGAACTTTGTCACGATAAGTATAAAGAATGGAAAGATACATTAAAGCAATGGCAAATTAGACGGGGTATTTTTGTTAGTTATAATCCCGGTCAGGATCGTTCTGTTATTAAATTAGTAAATCTTGTTCTGCATAATAGCAAACATTTAAAGGAGGCTAAATACATTAAATTTTGTTTTAGATAGGAATTCGATCGATTCCTATGAAATCTAGGACTTATGCACCTCAACCAAGAAACCGGGTTTCTGCCTAAGTCCTTAAATCTTGATTTGTGAATAAAACTATACATTTTAACAGTAGGCAGTATATATGGTAACAACTAGCACAACTCTGTCAAATAAAGAACGTTTAGAAAAAGTTTGGCAAGCTTTCCAAGCAGCCCAACAGTTACAAGAAGACCGACTAGCTTGGGGAATTAATCATGTCAACTTATATGTCGAAAATGTTGATGGAGATTGGCTGGAAAACTGGGGTGAAGATGAGGAAGAAGAATTAGGTGAAAAACTCGTGGTAAATTCATAATTCAAAGTCAAAAGTAAAAAGTAAAAATTCTAGAAAGACTGTAACAATGACTGAAGTGTAAATTAGCGGTGGTATAAACGATCGCCTTCATATTTAACTGAGATGAAGGGCGATCGCTACATCATTTAGTTTTGACTTGAGCTGATAGCTGATATAGAATCCGGGTAATTAGTTATCGTATCGCGC
>NZ_JAAHGT010001265.1 GCF_010672385.1 Okeania sp. SIO2F4 | reverse complement strand
AACGTTATAGTTTTTAGACTCTACATATAGTACATTGGCGTAATTTCTGATAATTTAACTTCTGCTTACCAGAAAATACAGCATTTCCCGATGTCCGTGAGGTACACTCATCGCGGGCAAGATGCCCGCACTACAAGACTTTACTATTCACGCCGACGTTGCTGAATCTAAGGTATGAAAATAAAAATTGAGCAATCTCAAATATTTCTTATTCAAGAGTTTAGCAACTACTAAAAAATACAAATCATACCCAAAATCATAAACGCCCACGCCTTGTACTTCATTTCTACAAAATTTGCTGTAAACTCATACTATTATTCAGCAACGCCGATCGCTCAAAAAAAGCTAGCTAACAGACAACCTACTAACTTCTCTAACGAATATATTCCTTGAGAATGCTATTCCGATTTGGATGTCGTAACTTCCTGAGCGCTTTTGCTTCAATTTGTCGAATCCGCTCGCGAGTCACATTAAATATTTGCCCAATCTCTTCTAAAGTCTTCATTCGACCATCATCCAAACCATACCTTAAGCGTAATACATCTCGTTCGCGGGGACTCAAACTATTCAAAACACTTTCCAAGTCTTCTCGTAATAAATTTTTCGATACCTGGTCTTCAGGAGTTTCCCCATCTGACTCAATAAAATCTCCAAGTCGGGAATCTTCTTCTTTTCCAATAGGAGTTTCTAAAGATATAGGCAGTTGAGCAGACTTAGCAATAAAACGCAACTTTTCGATAGTCATTTCCATGCTGGTTGCTATTTCCTCTTCTGTGGGTTTACGACCCATTTCTTGAGAAAGAAGCTTAGTAGTTTTCTTGATTCGAGATATAGTTTCATACAGATGAACTGGTAGACGAATAGTACGAGACTGATCGGCGATCGCTCTGGTAATAGCCTGACGAATCCACCAAGTTGCGTAGGTACTAAATTTATAGCCCTTTTCATGGTCAAATTTTTCTGCCGCTCGAATTAATCCCAAACTACCTTCTTGAATCAAATCCTGGAATGATAAGCCTCGGTTCATGTATTTTTTGGCGATGGAAACCACTAGACGCAAATTAGACTGTACCATCTTTTCTTTAGCTCTACGTCCAAGTATTAACCGACGCTTAAACTTTGGCAATTCCATGTCTACAGCATTTGCCCACTCACTAACTTGGGGTTCTCGATCTAAGTCGTACATTAGATCTTCTCGAATCCGCTCCAATTCAAGAAGATCTGCAATCTTACGCGCTAATTCAATTTCTTCATCAGCTCGTAATAGTCTGATTCTTCCTATTTCTTGTAGGTAAAGGCGAATCGAGTCTTCTGTATAATGCTTTTTTTTACCCACAGTCCGAGTACGGGATTTGGCAACTTTAGCAGACTTTAGATCATCGTGATCAGACTGAGCATCTATATATTCTTCTCTATCTCCGATTAAAATGTCTAAATCATCATTTATTTGTCTGGTTGGGGTTGACTGAAATAAGTCGCTAGATTCTAGCTCAGGCTGAATGGTGGTTTCGATTACGTTGTTAGTCTGGATCATGTCGCGTTCCTCATGCTCCTTAAGTTGAAGAATAAATTACTTTACAGAAGTTTTCTGTCTATCTTAAGACAGTATAGCTAGTGACCAAACCTGTATGGTTTATCTTTTTTGCTGGAAACTGAGAAATTTCGTGAGTTTACCTGGAATAATATTTATCCATTTAAGGCTTACTTTATTGGTATTGACTCTTTTTTCACAGTCTTCAGAGTAATATTTCTGGCGATCGGTCGTACCAGTATCATTTTCTACATTTGAACTACCTCAACTAAACTTCGTTATAGTTGTTTTTAGCAGTGGGGATAACCCCCACAACTCCTCTTTTTTTTTCATAGCTTACTTCAGCGTCAGTGGTAGGCATGTTTTAATCTTTGCTCTGAAAGATAATGAGCTTTCTGAGCAGGCTTTTCGGTAAAAATTTCTGATATACAGGGACACAAGTGAGCATTCTTCTAAAGCTCTTACCTGTCTGGTAGTCCTGTATAATAATGGTGAATGGTTGCA
>NZ_JAAHGT010001264.1 GCF_010672385.1 Okeania sp. SIO2F4 | reverse complement strand
TGGAGCGATCGCTGCTTTTGCTGTTTTATTATCTGAAGGTATGACACGCGATTGCCTGAGCGATATAGTCTTAGAAAAAGATGGTTTTTCTGGGTTGCCTAAATTTAATTATTATCTTGAAAATTTTATTCATCTCGGCCTAATTTGTCACAAAGTATCTGTTGATAATCTTCCTCTAGTAAAAATCGTTCCACATTCACCAGTCTGCAAACTTCAGCTAAGTAATTTAGCACTGGATACTCAATACAGTCTTTCTCGCTTTGCTTATGCTCATAAAGATCGGGGTGAGATGATTTTAGAATCTCCCTTGTCTCATGCTCAAATTACTCTAGCAGATTGGCGAGGAATGGCTATTATTACTGAGTTAGTAAAGCCTCGCAGCATTCAAGAATTGGCTTCTATAATTCCAGGACTTTCTGAAGAATTATTGCAAGTATTTTTGAGCTTTTTGTTGAGTGCTGAAATGATTTATGAATTCCCAGATACTGCTCATATAGAAGAAGAAAATAGTGAAACTTTAGGACTATGGGAATTTCATGACCTTTTATTTCATTTCAGAAGTAGAAGGGGCAGACACTTAAATCCGGTTGGTAAAACTTATCGTTTGTTGAATAAAATTGAACCTTTACCTGTAATTACAGAGGTAGAATCCCAAGAACGAATAAATTTATACAAACCCGATATTGAAAAACTTAAAGAAACAGATTATCCCTTTTCATTGGTTTTAGAAGAACGAAAAAGTATCAGAAATTATGGAGACAAACCACTCTCTGCCGAACAAATAGGAGAATTTTTATATCGTTGTGCTAGAGTTAGGGGCGTTTTTTCCAAAGATTATCGAGAAGTTAGTAATCGTCCTTATCCAAGCGGTGGAGCTTGTTATGAGCTAGAGATTTATCCAGTTATTACTGCTTGTGATGGGATTTTGGCTGGATTTTATCATTATTGTCCTCAAAATCATCAACTAAGTAAGTTATCAGAGATTAATACCCATGTCAATCAACTTTTAGAAGAAGCAAAATGGACGGCAACACTGGAAACTCAGCCCCTGGTTTTAATAGTTGTTACTGCTAGATTTGCTAGAGTTTCTGGGATTTATGAATCTATGGCCTACAGCCTTATTTTGAAGCACGTCGGTGTTCTCTATCAAACAATGTATCTTGTTGCAACTGCGATGAATCTGGCTCCTTGCGCCCTGGGAACTGGGAATTCCGATCTATTTGCTAGAGCAATGGATATCAATAGTTATGGTGAATTATCTGTAGGAGAATTTATTTTGGGAAGTAGAGGGTAGACAGACCTCTATGTAAGAAGTTACATATTATACTTGTAGTTAATGTTAAAAATTGTAAAGCTAGCTAGAAAAACCATTCAAACTAGATACAATAACTAAGGATTTCTTTTGACAAAAATAAAAAGGTAAAATTATGACCGATTCTATCGAGATCAATAGTCTTACAGGACGAGAGATTCTAGGAGGAAAACTAGATAATCAAGGAAAAAACGGATCTAGCGATATAACTATTGACGGAAAAGACTATGGAGAATATGCAGAAAAACTTCGGAAAGCATGCAAACAACTCTCGCAGCTAATAGCATGGATGTGGATTGACGATGATGAGTTTCCTGATAGCTTAAACCCGTATTTTGCAATATATCTAAAAAAACTTTTTGATGCTATACTCAGATATCAACAATTCTGTAATAATAAAAAGGGAAATAAAGCGATCACTGAAATATTGTTAGGCGATAATAAGAGAGCAGCCAAAACACTAAAAAAAGCCTATGCAGATAATAACCAACACTGGGACCTTGAGGCTCCTGAAGGTTTTAATTTGACACTTCAACAAGTTTATGAAGCACTTGTGCCAACAGACAGTAAAAGGCATGATCATAATGATAATGAGTATGTTTTTAACAAGGAATTTACAAATGATTACTACGCAGAAGTCTCAATAGATACATATGATGGAACTGTATTTTATGACTTCTTTGGGACAAATAACCCTACAGAGGAGCCAAAGTTTATAGCTGT
>NZ_JAAHGT010001263.1 GCF_010672385.1 Okeania sp. SIO2F4 | reverse complement strand
ATGATGGTTGATGGGGATGACTGTATAAGTAAATTCTTAACTGACTTTATTTGAAAATCTAAACAATCTTATGGTTACTTTATGAATCGCGGATACTGTTATTCCGAGAATAATCAGTTTATTGGACTTGTACCACAGTATTTATGAAATTATTTCCCCACTCCAATAAACTGATTATTCCGAGAATAATCAGTTTATTGGAGTGGGGAAATAATTTCATAAATACTGTGGTACAAGTCACATTATTAAAAGTGATTTATATGACGTATCCGATCAGATGTTATTCAGGCTTCCCACAAAAATATCAGATATTAATTTAATCCCTAAATATATTTATGATTTATACTATATGCACCCTAATATTGTGCCATTCTTAAAATCAAGGGAGATAATCCTTGAAGAATTACCATTCTTGGTAGCTATATATATTTTGAAAAATCTTGAAAATTTCTCTTATAGTAATCCCCGTTGGGCAAAACAAAAGATTTCTCTAAAGCAGAGATTACTGAAAATAAAATATAGACTTTTTGATACAAGAAAGCTAACGTCTAATATTCGAGAAGAATTTTGATTGTACAAATCGGAAACACTAAAATTAGTATTGTAAAGTTTTATTTATTTTATAGAAAAACATAGGAAAACAACTAAAAATATCTGAGACTGAGAAAGGAAAGCAGAACAGCTCGTTAAATGTTTACAGGAGGGATAATGCAATTAGTAGAACGTACTATTATTAAAAAAAATCATCCCAATTATAAATCACTTGATGCTCTAGCTTTCTTGTCTAAAAATCTTGACAATATAGCTAACTACATAGTTAGACAAGAGTTTATTAATAACGGAAATTATCTAGATTATAAAAAGGTTCATGCATTTATTACAATCGGGAGTAGATTATCAAGCAATACCGGCCAAAGTTACGAGCGCAGGTTTTGATTCTTTTAGATAAAAATTGGCAAAGTTTTTTTCAAGCTATAAGAGCTTATAATCAATGTCCAAGTAAGTTTAAAAGCCGTCCTCAACTGCCAAAATATAAACATAAACAGAAAGGGAGGAATATTTGAGTTTATACAAAACAGGCGATTAGTAAAACTCAATTAATAAAAAATCAGAAGATATTACTATCAAAAAGTGAACTATTTTTTGATAGTAAAATAAATTATGATTCTCTGCAACAAGTGAGAATAATTCCTAAGCTTAATTACTATGTTATAGAAGTGGTTTACGAATCCATTGAAGTTAAATTAGATTTGTATGAATATAATGTAGCTTCTGTAGATTTGGGAGTGAATAACTTGGCAACTGTAACATCAAATAAAAAAGGTTTTCAACCCTTTATTATTAACGGCAGACCAGTCAAATCAATTAATCAATTCTATAATTATAAGAAGGGTAAACTACAGTCAGAATTAAAGAAGACTAAAAGTAGTAATCGAATCAAAAGATTATCGACAAAAAGAAATTTTAAGATTGACGATTATCTACATAAGACTAGCAGGTATATTATTAATCATCCGATCAAAAATCAGATAGGAGTTTTAGTAATAGGAAATAATCCTAACTGGAAACAAGACATAAATCTTGGAAGAAAAAACAATCAAAACTTTGTTCAAATTCCTTTTTTTAAGTTAATTGAACAACTAAAGTACAAAGCCAAATTAGTAGGAATCAAAGTAATAATTAATGAAGAAAGTTATACTTCAATTGCTAGTTTTTTAGACTGGGACGACTTACCAGTTTACCAAAAAAGTGTCAAACACAGATTTAGTGGTAAACGAGTGAAAAGAGGACTTTATAAAGCTTCAAATGGTGTCAAATACAATGAGTCATGTCAATGGAAGTTTAAATACCGATACGAAAAGTAGTCCCAAACGCTTTTAGCAATGGGATAGAGGAGCCAGTGCGTTGGGCGGGTCTCCCGACAGTCACGCAACTGGCGTGGTGTTGTAGTTCACCCCGTTAAGGTAACACTTAATTAAAACACTTGTCAAGGAATATTTTTCTATAGATTTAGTAACTATAACTAATATCTCTTCTACAA
>NZ_JAAHGT010001262.1 GCF_010672385.1 Okeania sp. SIO2F4 | reverse complement strand
CTCTTCTAACGCACTACACCTCATTCATTCTCAATAAGAGTTTGATTTTAGTTGAAGTATTCTTCAGTTCCCGAACGCAAATTCGTCTCTATATATAGCTTTCAACTAGCTTGTCACCCCGTGAGCTTTGGTTCTCTTGTAGCTCTAGCATTTGGGTTTAGACTGGGCAAAGTTAATTAAAAAGCCTAGAAAGTTTTCATAATCAATGATTATTTGATATAAATAGTATTTGAGCAGAGTGTACCTAATGTGTAGAAGGTAATAGGTTTGAAGTTGTAGGTAAAGCTCTCAGTAATCTACAACCTAAAACCTACTACCTGAAAATTTCTTTAACAAGATTTTCTTGTTACCTGGCGATCGCCTTGTGCTAATAAACTGATGATATGTTCGGTATCGATGCGGTTTTTTTCGCATACCAGGATACTATAGCAGGGAACACTTAACTGGGAACAGTTGAAAAAACATTTCCTAGTCTAAGATTCATCATCAGTCTATGTCCTAACCAATTCTTTCTTAGCTATAAATACAATGGTAGGTTTTGTAAACATTTTATTTATGTATTTTTATAAGCAACAGTCTTTGAATATAGCATATTTACTAGGGTTTGGCTGATTGCAAATTATCAAAAATAATGCTCTTTAAAAGAAAGCTATAAGTTGATATCCTCTGACTTTTTGATTTGGAGTTTTAACTTCGGTGACACGGTATTACTTGCCTTGACTAAATAGAGATTTATCTGTTCATTTTTTATAAACTAAGAGAAGTTTATTTTCTGTCAATAATTTTAGTTATAACTGTTTCAATTTTCTTTTTTATTTCTGTAAGTTGCTGTTTTTTTTCGGCGATGATATTTTTCTGTGACTTTAATTGTTCCTGAGTTTCTTGGTGAGCTTTGTCTTCTTGTTCTAGGAGATTTTCGTAAAGAAATATTGCCTGCTCAATCACTTTACTTGCTGATTTAAACTGACTGTAGAAAACTTCAGCAACATTTTCACAAATCCGATTAAATATTTCCGCAGTAGATTTATCAAACTTCTGAAAACAGGCATCATAAACTTGCTGTTTAATTTTTATTTCTGGATTCTCATCATCAGGACTCATGCCAAAAAATGAGCTAATCAAAACCACAGCACCTCCAGTTAAAAGTATGGGTAAAAATCCTACTCCTGTAAACATAAATAAAGCACCTGCAGTTAAACCACCTAATGTTAAATTTTCCCATAAACCACCTCTTTTATTATCATCATAATTTTCTCCTAACTTAGTTATTGAAGAGATATCTAATCCATCTGCTTTAATATTTTCAATTGCCAAATCAAATTGCTCATTCAAGTTAGAATTTATTTGACAATCTACTGCCTGTAAATCCATTCTAATAACTTCTAGATTTTGGCATACTTCCTTGCTTAAAATTTGTAAATTATTCACCACAATTTCTTTAACTTCCCGATTACTCCAGTTTTCTAATTCAGTTGCCAGAGAACTTGCAAATCCTTCCGCATAATCTTTGAGAACTTTTTCCTTATCCCAGAGAAGAGAATGTTCTGAACACCATTCATAACTTTTTTTCTCTAGGCGATAGCCTAATCCTTCTACCCATTTATTCCAAGCCTCAGCAGCTTGTTTAATACTCTTATTTTTTAATTTTTCAGTAGTTGATAAAATTTTCACATCTCGCCCACTAGCATCCTCTATTTTTTTCAATACTTCTACTTTTGCCTCTACAGACAAATACACCTTACCATCTAAAACTTTTTCGGCTTGCTCTAATGCTTTTATTCCTTCAGAAATCAAAGCATTAATCTTAGTGAAAATTTGCTGAATTTCTACAGCACCCCGCTCAACAGTCAGAAACTTTTCTATCGAGTGCGTGAAATTATTAAAGTAGGTCAAATATTCATTTTCTTCACATTCTAAAATTCCATCTAAAGCAGCTTGAGCAGAAATAAAATGTAAACGACTCCCATCAGCAATAATCGGTTTTTCACCCAACAGAAAATTTTCTAATCTATTTCTAATTTGCTGACGAATCTTTTCACTTCTGACTAGATCG
>NZ_JAAHGT010001261.1 GCF_010672385.1 Okeania sp. SIO2F4 | reverse complement strand
TATAGAGAGTAAGATTATTCCCAATATTTAAGTTTTAACTGTTCTTATACCATTTGGATAAATATTTGCTACAAATTCCTGTTTCCTATCAATAAATTTTGATAATATTCTTTTTTCAAAATGGCATTACACATATAGCAATCCGCGCATTGATTGTGACAATGTTTATAATAGTTAATTTGAGCTGAAAACATGAGTAAATTCTGACTCGTTCCTCGGTCCTCGTTCCTCCTAACTGCCACCAAAATATTACAACTTAAATAGGATTGCTATAGCATTTACCACGACAAAAGTAAAATAAAAGAGGAATAGTATTTGCTTACTCACTTAAATTTTTTAAGAATATCACTACTTGTACACCAATATTGGCAATGAATTCAGCAGTAGGATTAGGAGAAAGAGTAGATTAGTACCCTAATAATTTATCTGGCAGGCAAAAGCAAAGAGTGACGATTACTCATGCTAAGGTAAGTAAACCTAAGTTATACCATTTCACAGAATTCTCAATTCTGAATTCTGAATTCTGAAGTTAGATTGGATAGGCTAAAAACTTTGACAAGAGAAAGGTTTGAGGCAATTATTTGACATTTAAAGTTTGAAACTATTTGTGACATCTTTAAAGTTAATTTGTATTAGTATTAGCAGATGAACCCACGGCTACTTTAGATAGTAAATCTAGTAGAAATATAGTTGAAATTATACAAAATTTAGCTATAAAAGAAAACACAACTATATTACTTGTCACCCAAGATTATTGCATTTTAAAAGGTCCCGTTAGGAATTGTTCAGATATTAAGATGGCCGTCTGTTACCGAAAAATTCAGCTATAAAGCCTCTCCATTTATGGAGAAAAAAGAAAAAAATTTCTTTTAGGCAATCCTCTTCTTTATAAGAAGAGGTAATTATTAATTATTAATTATTAATTATTAATTATTGAACCCAGGTATATTTAACAACAATTAAATCAATTAACTGAAAAAAATTAAATACCAGCAAGGAAATTAATACTGCTACACAGAAAAGAGGTAAAGATTTTTGAGTAGAATAATTTTACTTTTTGCCAAAAACATCCCTAATAAATTTCCAAACAGCTAAAAAGATCGGGCAGTACTACGCCATTTATTTATCGAGTTTTCTTCTTCCTTATTTAATTAATTATTTCTGAATTTGTGCCCCGTAATGTTAAACCTTTTGTTTTGCTTGTTTTGCTTGTTTTCCTTTTTGTAGATTGTTTTGTTCCCCCTCTAGAGAGATTTTTTTTACGTGCGGATGGTTTTGGTGGTGGTGGTGGTGTAGCACTTTTAGCTGAAGGTCTGTTAGTACGAAATAGAACTCCATCATGAGATTGTTCTAGTACCAACAAAGGTGTTGGTTTAGCTTTTTGATCCCAATCAATATGTACAATTCGACCTTGAATTGTAGGAGTCCAATTATCATGGTCATCACTAGGACTAAGATAGGTTTCTAAACAATCAATTATTTGAATAATAGTTTGAGAAGTTGCCTGAGTTGGTAATTTTGTCAGTTTGATTGATACCCTAAATAATACTCTTTTTTTCATATCTTTACCCACTTCTCCGGTCTCATATTCCACCTCAAACATCGAATCAACTTGTCGCCCACTAGGATTGATTTTCTCTCCTGCTGCTACTGGAGTAGGGCGCAGTGCAACACTAATTTGTTGTTTAACTTTTACCTTAATTTGGTTAACAATAGCAAAGTGGAAAACTTCCTCTGCCATCCGCATTCTTAAGTAGTCTAAGTTAAACTCTCTTGAATGGATTAAGTCAGGATTTTTTTCCATTTTCGCTATGGTTCCTAGAGCTAATTTATACTTTTGCTGGAGGTCTTTATTTCTAAATTCTTCTACACTAAGTTTCTTATTAAATTGCTTCATTTTTGCTTGGTGAAATATACCCAAAATAATCAGCAATACTAACAGTAATCCTGATGCACCCATCCAAATATATTCTCCTTTTGGCAAATTTGGTTCTGGTGCTGGGGAGGCTTGGGCTAACTTTGGTTCCACAAAAATAATTGGTGTTAACATAGGCTCTACAGAGA
>NZ_JAAHGT010001260.1 GCF_010672385.1 Okeania sp. SIO2F4 | reverse complement strand
TATTAACTTTCAGACCAACTGACCTTATGGAAGTTGACCATATAAAACCAAGGTCTAAAGGTGGTGACAACTAATACAAAAACAAACAACTGTTGCACCGACATTGCCACGATACTAAAACTGCCTTAGATAATAAAACATATCCAAAACCTAAGTTACAGGACTTACCTGAAGGTTATTTATGGGTTGACGATATGTTGATATTAAGACAGGGATGTACCCATGACAAGGGACGTCTAGGAGAGGAGCCGAGATGAGGTGAAAGTCTCACGTCCGGTTCTGAAGACGAGTCGGGTAGGGTAACTTACCTGGCTTAGTTTAACAAATTACCAGAATCTCATTTAAGCGCAATTCAAGAGGAAATAGTCCAAAGTCCAGAGTTAGATACCGTCAAGCAACTAACCTCAGATGCTCGTAACCTATCCAAATATCTTGATGCTGCAGCCAAAGTTCAAGCATTGAATGAATCATCATTAGATATGGAAATGGTATTAGAAGAAGCCTTAAGATTGGAATGTCTCAATATAGTTTCTGACCTAGTAAAACAGTCTGCTCAATTAGAGACAACTATGGCTAAACTTTATAGTAGCTGGAAGCGAGTAGGTAATCTCTCAGAACGGTTATTTGTGGATACTGGTGCTAGTACACCTCATCTACGACACTTATTAGGGTGTCTCGATAAACTTTCAAGTAATGTCATTGAAATCAGCTTAAATGACCTCAATAACCAAACAATTCGTTTACAAATCCTCTCGGATGGTGATTAATTATGGTTTGATGAAAAAGTCTTATGGATTATATCAAATCCTGTTAAACAGTTATAGATTGGTTAAGTCGTAATTGAGTCAGGAGGATAGAGAATTACAAAGATTTAGTCGTTATGACGATTATGAGGATTTTTTGGCGTTGGTAATTAGTAAGGGGATTAGTCTGAAAGTTTCATCTCTTGATTTACCAACGCCGATTTTTTTATGTCCAATTCCCCCGGATTTGACATTAGACCTCTGGTGGAAAAGAGGGAGTAGGGAGTAGGGGCGAAGAGCGAATCGCCCGTACGGGAGTAGGGGGAAATAATTGATGGTTTATACCTATGGAATTGATTTAATTTTTGATTATCACGCCTATGTCTATTAGGCTAGAACTCAGAACTCAGGAGTTAGGGTAATTATCGTTTATTATACCAATTTTAAAAATTGCTGCTATGGCAAAACCTATATTTGGCAAGGATTTTCATCCACTCATTTGTAACATTCTTTGATTGAATTGGTATTACAGAGGATGTAGTCGGAATAATTGAGGGACAATTATTCCGCTGTTGTCTGCTCAAAATCCTCACCTATGTGAGCTTAAGGGAGCAAAAACCTTGCACTTTTTTCCTAAACGCAAAGGCTTTAGCCTTTACATATAAATGCTTTTAGATTTAATCAGCAAGCCCTAATTAGCATTCAGCATTCAGCGGTCGGCTTTCAGCTTTTTTTCCTTTCCTTAGGAATGCTGGCTCTTGTATAGGAGCTTTTCATGTCGCGCAGCATTTCATATCGGCGACAGCCGTTTTGCTCTGCGACATATAAAGCAAAGCTTTGCGAAGCGCAAAAACCCAAACAGGTATTTGCTGAATACTGATAGCTGAATGCCGATCGCTTTGTACCTAAATTAAATCTGGTGTATTCTCATCAAAATCATCATAACCATCATAACCATCATCACTATCATCATCATCATCATCATCTATTAAGTCATCCTCTAGGTCATTAGGGAAATTAGAATCAAAATTATCAGGTGGGAAATCTGAATCAAAATTACCAGGTGGGAAATCTGAATCATCTAAAACTGACCCAGGCTTATCTTTAACGGGAGGAAACTCAGACATACTATCATCAATAAATTGACTTTCATTTTGAGGTATGCTTTGAGAATCTCCAAAACTCTGATTCCCAGATGACAAATTTAGACTATTTTCCAACTCTAATGAACGCGCTGTCTGATCGTCTAAAACCACACTCTGCAAATCATCCTCCTGAAAAAGCTCCACATCCTCATCCCAACTTTGTTCTAAACGATTAATCTCT
>NZ_JAAHGT010000126.1 GCF_010672385.1 Okeania sp. SIO2F4 | reverse complement strand
ACGGCGAAATATTAATACCTCTCCCCCAACCCCTCTCCTACGAGGAGAGGGGGGAAACTCCCCGAAATATTAATTCTCCTTGTCTAAATGCTAGCTAATGAAGACCTCTCCCCCGACCCCTCTCCTAGGAGGAGAGGGGGGGAAACTCCCCCTTCCCTTGCAGGGAAGGGGGTTGGGGGGTTAGGTTTTACCCACAGTGCTTTTCATAATTTAGCAGACCACAAAGTAGGGACATTCCATGGAACGTCCCTACAGATTTATCATTTTTTTGATGTGGTTAATTGACCTAAAAACCATTATATGGTAATAAATTCACTCAATAAAATCCGGATAATTACTAGATCCTGCGTCCGCAGCGACTGGAACGGAGTGGAAGGAAGCAATCTCAGGGGTCTCCCGAGATTGCTTCCTATAGTCGCTGCGGACAAATGTTCAACTGGATTCTATATCAGAGATTACTTTTGACTTAAAGAAAGCGATCGCCACAACATGATAAAATATAACATTATATAATTCTATAGACTATATAACTAACTATGCTACAAACCACCAAAAAAAAAGATGTTCAAGTTGTCATAATTGCTGAAGACACAAAAGTGCTACGGTCTCGCACTTGGGATAGACTAAAATTTGAAGTGGAATATTCCCTCCAAAAAGGTACCACTGCTAACTCCTATCTCATCCAAGCAGAAAAAACTGTAGTTATCGACCCCCCTGGTGAATCATTTACTACAAATTATTTAGAGTCTTTGCAAATACGTCTTGATTGGCATCGCCTTGATTATGTGATTCTGGGTCACTTTAATGCTAATCGTGGAGCTACCCTTAAAGCATTGTTAACAGTCGCACCTCAAGTTACCTTTGTCTGCTCAAACCCCGCAGCTTTAACTCTCAAAGACTATTTCAAAGATGAAGAGTTGAAAATTAAGATAGTTAAAGGAGAGGATACTCTTGACTTAGGTGGTGGCCATCAATTGCAGTTTATCACTACTCCGACTCCTAAATGGCCAGATGGTCTGATGACTTATGACCCCCAAACTCAAATTTTGTTTACTGATAAATTTTTCGGCGCTCATGTCTGCGGAGACCAAGTTGCTGATGAAGGATGGAGTGTCTATAGCGAGGATAGACGCTTTTATTATGATTGTCTCCATGCTGCTCAGGCGAAACAAGCACTTTCTACCCTAGAAAAAATTTCTCAGTTAACTGTGAAATTCTATGCTCCCGGTCACGGGCCGATGGTACGCTATGGGATGATGGAGTTAACCAGTCTGTATCGGAAGTGGAGTCAGGAACAAAGTTCGCGAGATTTGAATGTAGCCTTGCTTTATGCTTCAGCTTATGGTAATACAGCTACTGTTGCTCAGGCGATCGCTAGAGGTTTAACTAAAGCGGGGGTAGCTGTAGAATCAATTAATTGTGAGGTTGCCACATCTGAAGAAATAAAGGAAGTAGTAGAAAAATGTGATGGGTTTATTGTTGGTTCCCCTACTCTTGGTGGTCATGCTCCAACTCAGATTCAAACAGCTTTGGGTATTGTATTGAATACAGTTTCTAAGGATAAATTAGCAGGAGTATTTGGTTCCTTTGGTTGGAGCGGTGAAGCAATAGATTTTTTGGAAAGTAGGTTAAAAGATGCGGGTTATAAGTTGGGTTTTGAACCTATTAGAGTAAAGTTTAAACCAGATGATGTGATGATTCAAACTTGTAAGGAAACTGGTATTGATTTTGCTCAAGCTTTGATCAAATCCAAAAAACTTCGTGCTCCTAAACCTTCGGGGGGTGGTTCGGGAAGCGATCGTACTGCTCAAGCGGTGGGAAGAGTTGTAGGTTCTTTGTGCGTGATGTCTGCTAAACGTGAGAATGTCACCAGTGCTATGTTAGCTTCTTGGGTATCTCAGGCAACTTTTAATCCTCCTGGTATAACTATTGCTGTTGCTAAAGACCGCGCTCTGGAATCTTTGACTCATACGGGGGATAAATTTGTCTTGAATATATTAGCTGAGGGAAAACAATTAAGAAAGCATTTTCAGAAGTCTTTTGCGCCAGGAGAAGATCGTTTTGCTGGAGTTGAGACAAAGGAAGCTAATAATGGTTGTCCGGTTTTGACAGGTGCTTTAGCTTATTTGGAGTGTAAGGTGGCAAACCGGATGGAATGTGGCGACCATTGGTTGGTTTATGCTGTGGTGGAGAATGGTCAGGTATTGAATGATGGGGTGACTGCCGTTCACTTCCGCAAATCAGGCAGTCATTATTGAGATAGCTATCAGCTTAAGCAAAATTGGTAGGGTGCGTACTTACGGCTAAAATTTAGAATGTGAAAAGCATTTAACAATCCGTCGTAACGCACCATTTTAGGTGTGTCGGTCTACTGCTATATTAGACCAATTTGATAAATGTTTGTTACAAATAGGTAGGGTATTTTTTAGGAGTCAGGAGGATCGAGTCAGGAGTCATAATGAATAGCTTCGATGCAATTTTTTAGTTCATAAATCATCTTTTTAGTCAAAGGAACATCTCCTGTAAAATCTTTTTATCGTCCTTATTATTCGTAACATTATTTTTTCATGCATGGTATTATATAGAATCCGGTTATAGAGTATATGTTGATAATTCTATCCAGACTTTCTTGCCTTCAATCTCCCAATCTCCCCTTTTCCCCACACGGACCACACGGACCACCCCCAAATATATGATAAGTATTCAACTAGATTTGATATTAGACCTCTGGTGGAAAAGAGGGAGTAGGGAGTAGGGAGCAGGGAGTAGGGGGAAATAATTAATTATTTCTGTACGATAATTTATTTTATTTTTAATTATTGGAGATGTCTATTATTTACAACTAGATTTGGCTTTTTTATAGTTTTTCTCCGCCAAATACCTATTTGTCTACTAAAAATACAAAGAGTAGCACCGATCCAAAAAATTTCTAAAAAAGATATAAATGTGTGATATTTCATTTTTTCTTATGGTTAAATAACACTATTTAATATTATGTCTGGATGAACAGTCATAAATAATTAGAACTGATTTTCAAAACTTGGACTGACTCACCCGCAGCAATCAAAGTTTCATTCAATGGTACAACAGCTAAACCTGTAGTGCCAGCTAAATTAATTAAATTTCCCGAACTGTGACTACCGACCGCAAGTTGAAACTCATAGCCATCATTCCCTAAGTTTAGATTACCCCAGAGATAAGTTTCTCGTTTACCATTAGAGCGTAAATCTTGAAGCGATCGCGCAGCTACAAACTCAGGTTTCCATGCAGTTTGCTCGACTCCAGCTAACTTTTTCAGTCCAGGTTGCACAAAGCGCCAAAAACTAACCAACGCCGAAACAGGATTTCCTGGCAAACCAAAATATAAACATTGAGTATCAGAAAATTTAGCAACAGTTAAGGGTTTTCCAGGTTTAACCGCCACAGAATGAATATGAATTTCTGCTCCTAACTCTGTGAGAATATCCTCAACATAATCATAGTCTCCTACTGATACTCCACCAGTAGAAAGTAAAAAATCTGTAGTTGTGACAGCTTTAGCAATAGTCTGTTTCAAAATTTCTCGTTCATCTGGCACAATACCAAATCGTATTACTTCCGCACCCATCTGAGCAACTGCCACAGCTAAAGCATATTGATTTGAGTCTACTAACTGACCTGGTTGTAGGGGTTGCTCTGGGGTAACTAACTCATTACCAGTAGAAATAATTCCCACCTTTGGTCGCCGATAAACAGGGATTTTCGGACATTGAAGCGCTGCTAAAACAGCTATTTCAGTAGCACTGAGACGAATTCCAGGGTTGAGTAAAGGTGTATTTGCTTGATAGAATGAACCTTGATATCTTACAAATTCTTGGGGTTGGGGAGTTTCTAAGATCAGCACCCTGTTACCTTCCCTTTGAGTTACTTCTTGCATGACCACTGTATCTGCTCCTGGAGGTATACAAGCACCTGTAAAAATACGAGCTGTTTGACCAGATATAATTTGCTGTTGAGGTTGATACCCAGCAGGAATTTCTTCTATAATTTCCAAAGATACAGGATTTTCTGGACTACAGTCTTTGAC
Source organism: Okeania sp. SIO2F4 (assembly GCF_010672385.1). Lineage (GTDB taxonomy): Bacteria > Cyanobacteriota > Cyanobacteriia > Cyanobacteriales > Microcoleaceae > Trichodesmium. The sequence goes on along the minus strand of NZ_JAAHGT010000126.1, from coordinate 11,509 downwards.
ATCTGTAAATTTTACTGCATAACCATCCATTGCAGAATTATCCCAGTGGGGAAAATCTAGTTGACTGCTGACTGGTGTAGCTAATATTCGCCCCGATGCATTTAATAGGTCTACTATTTCTACATCCCTCTGAGAATCTAAGGGTTGTACTAAATTCAAAATGATTGACTCTGCTTGGTTGACTGGTAGCATTTTTAATCTCTAGAGTTTGGATTATTTCTATTATAGATTGTATTTGAAATTATCTCTCCATTATCTAAAGTTTTATTGTTCTAGGGAACACTTAACTGGGAACGGGGAACAGGGAATATAAAAGTAGTCTTATGAGTGTACCTCAGCATCCTCATGCATTGCTGTAAGTTGTGTAAGTCCCATTAATTGCTATAGCAATCCTATTTTATTCTTGTCAAAAATCTTGCCACTTTTTGGTATGGAGGTTTGGAATAAATGCTCAACGGGTAAGAGTTTCTGAGATACTGTTGGCGAAACTTTCCCCCCCAAAATAAGGAAGCAACTTGACAAAAAGTAGCATATTTGGTTAAGCTGTAGCATAGCAAAACCCAAGCAAAAATCAAAATTAAAAATAACGTATTATAGAGATACAGCAATTCTAAAACTCTAACTAACCCTCTTATACCAATTCTTGAAAATAGGACTACAGATAGTATGATAATTAATGCTCCCTCTTCCGTCATTTTTGTTGATAGCAATATTGCTGACTACCAATCTCTAGTTAACAGCGTTGAACCCGGGACAGAAGTAGTTGTCTTGGATACCAACCGCAATGGTGTCGAGCAAATTACTGAAGTATTAGCTAACTACGATAATTTAGATAGCGTACAAATTCTTTCTCACGGAGATTCAGCCGTTTTACAGTTGGGAAATAGCAGCCTAGATAACGGTAATATTGAGAGCTATGAAAACCAATTGCAACAGTGGGGAAAAGCCCTAAGTGAAAATGGTGATATTCTTTTATATGGTTGTAATGTCGCAGAAGGTGAACAAGGACAAGCTTTTATTAATCGCTTGGGAGAGATTACCGCAGCAGATATTGCTGCCTCGGAGGATTTGACGGGTAGTAGCGATCTGGGGGGAGACTGGGTATTAGAAGCCACGACGGGATTTATCGACTCACCTCTAGCGTTTCAAGTAGAGGCAATGTATGCGTTTAATTCTGTATTGCAGACTTTTAGGGTTACTAACGCTAACAATAGTGGTGCGGGTTCTTTACGACAAGCCATTCTAGATTCGGAAAACAATAATAATGGCGGTACAAAAGACATCATCCAAGTAGATGAAGGTTTAACTATCAATTTAGCTGATAGTCTGCCAACTATTAGCGAGGATGTTGAGATCCGAGGTAACGGTGTTGTGATTAATGGCTTGGATCGACATCAGATTGTGGCAATTAATGGAGAAAGCGACGATACCCAAATAATCTTATCCGATCTTTCCTTAACAGATGGTCGTGTCAGGGGTCGTGTTGGAACTGCTGGCGGAGGCGGTGGCTTAGGTGCTGGTGGTGCTTTGTTTATTAACAACGGTACGGTAATTGCGAATAACGTTGATTTTACTGGCAATAGTGCCGTTGGTGGCAATAGTGGCCCTGGAGCCAGAGGCGGTAGTGCTGAGAGAACGGGTGAAAATGGAGGTCGTGGGGGAATTGCCAATGTAAATGGTACTGCTTTTGCTGACAGAACTCGTGCCGATGGTGGTAATGGTGGTGCTCGTGGAAGAAGAAATGGTCAGAGTGGCGGTAGTGGTAGTGGTGGTGAGGATGGTACCTTCGGCAATGGCGGAGGTGCTGGCGGAGGCGGTGGCGGAGGCGAATCTGGTGGATTAGTAGAAGGCAGAGGTGGTAATGGTGGTGATGGTGGTGATGGTGGTTTCGGTGCTGGAGGCGGTGCTGGAGGCGGTGCTGGGTCGAATCCCAATAGAAGAAGAAGAAGAAGAACCGCATTAGGAGGTGACGGCGGTAATGGTGGAGAATTTGGCGGTGATGGCGGAGATGGTGTTGATGTCCCACCAAATGGAAGTAGAGGTCCAGCTGTTCGCGGTGGCGGAGGTGCTGGACTAGGCGGTGCTATATTCGTCCAAAATGAAGCTGAGTTAATCTTGCTCAACAGCAATTTTTCTGGTAACTCAACTGCTGGGGGGAATGGTGCCAACAATGGTCAGGCAAAAGGTCGTGACATTTTTGTTAGGGATAATGCTACGGTTTCTCAGGCTAATACCAATGTTGCTACCGGAAATAACCTAGATAATGGTCGCGTCTTTGGTGACATCAGCAATTTTCTTCTGCCCACAATTAATCTAGCTCCAGGAGATAATTTATCAGAAATTACCCAGGGCGGTTCTTTTAATCTTTCCCTAAATAGAAGATTACCCATAGATTTAATCGTTAGCTACACCGTTACGGGAACAGCTACCAATGGCGAAGATTTTGAAATTCCCAGTAGCGTTACAATTCCTGTGGGAGAAACACAAGGTTCTATCGATATTGAAGTAATTGACGATCGCCTTTTCGATCCCGATGAAAATATCATTGTGACCTTAGAAGATTCTCCACTTTACAATCTCGGTGATTTTATTTCTGCTGAATTAGATATTGTGGATGACGAGCCAGATATTAGCCTCGATGCGAGAAATGCAGTAGAAGGGGAGAATAACGGTCAGTTTATTTTTAATTTAGAACCCAATGCTCCTGAAGGTCGTCAGTTAAGCTTTAGGATTACTGGGGGAACAGCAGAACTAGATACAGATTACAGGTTGCTCAATGCCGATGACGAGCCTATCTTTAGCGATGAAGAGGGTAATTTTTTCCTCGATATTTCTGGTGAAGAACGAGTTGTGGTTCAAGTAGATGCCACAGGAATTTCAGGGGGAATTCCCGATTTTGACGATTCTGCTGCGGAAGGAAATGAGACAATAGAAATTACTCTCAATCCTAGTGAAGAGTATGGTGGTGGTGGAAATACGATAACTGCAAATATTGTTGATAATGACAGTCCTCCTACAATTGACGTTGTTGCGGAAGATGATGCTACTGAAGAGAACTCTAATCCTGGTGTTTTCGAGCTTAATTTCTCCAATCCCTTACTCAGTAATGGCAATGAAAACGATGATGAGGATGCCATCTTTAACTTTACTATCGGTGGAGATGCTACGCGAGGAGAAGACTACAATTTAGTTTTAGTTGCTAATAATACGGAGCGAGATATTATCGGCAACAGTTTCTCTTTACCAGAAGGTACGACTACTGCCAGAATTGAAGTCAGACCCATTGATGACAATAATGAAGAACTCGATGAAAACGTTACTTTTACCCTAAATGAAGGAGAAGGATACGAACTAGGGGAAACTTCAGCAGAGTTAACTATTGTAGATAGCGGTAGGGATGATGCGGATAATGTAGTAGGGGTGCAAATTATTGAATCCCAAGGTTCGACTAACCTCATAGAAGGACAAACTACAGATAACTATACGATTGAGTTAACCAGTGAACCTACTAGCGATGTCACTATTAATTTTGCTACTGATACCACTCAGGTAGAGAGTATTGATTCCATTACTTTTACTCCCGAAAACTTCAACATCAGGGAAAATATTACGGTGGTTGCTGTTGATGACGATATAACTACAGAAAACCGGACTTCGGTTATTTCCCATACTGCAACGAGTGATGATGCTGCTTATCAGGGAATTACCATTAATGAAGTTACTGTCAATATTAGCGAAAATGATGTTCCTGGGATTGTGATTGCCAACGGAAATAATTTCAGCATCACCGAAGGTGCAGCAGGGGAAATCTACACTATTGCTCTAGCAACCGAACCCACAGCAGATGTCAATATTAGTTTTGACATTAGCGACGATATCGAAGCCATTGCACCCATAACTTTTACTCCAGATAACTTTGCTACTCCTCAAGAAGTTACCGTTACTGCTGCAATTGATGATGAAGTAGAAGAAACGGAATTTCAAAACATTGCTCACGTTATAGAAAGTGACGATCCTGTTTATGATGGTTTGTCAGTACAACCTCTTCCCATTGCCATTAACGAACTCAGTTTCGATAATATCGAGACAGCAGGGGGGTTAAATAACGCCCTAAATTCGATTCAAGATTCGATTGATGCTCAGTTTCGAGCCATTGAATTACCCTTTGTTGGTTCTATTGAAACTCTCGCACCAGATCTAATCGGTAGTTTCCAAAATACCTTAATTAATCGGGTGCAGACTGGAGGGGTATTAGACGTAGAGAAACTTGGTGGGTTAGTTGAAGAAACTATTGAAGAAATTCTAGAAGTTGATGTGGAAGCGAGCGCAACCCTCTCGGAAGAAGAAGCCACTTTCGATATTACAGTTGCCAAAGAATTTAACCTGGCAAATCTGGATCTAGATGCGGATTTAGGTTTACCAGGACTGGGAATTGATGTTGATGGTAGTGTCGATCTCAATTTTGATTACCAATTCGATTTGGGGTTTGGCATTAACCAAGAATTCGGTTTCTTTATCGATACAGAAAAAACCAACTTTACCGCAGGAGTCGATCTTGGTTTGAGTGATGATTTCCAAGCAACGGGGAATCTAGGCTTTTTGGAACTCGATCTAATCAATGATGAAGAAAACTCCACGTCTGTCGGTGCTGATTTTACTCTAGGACTCAATGACATCGATAATAATCAAGATTCTGATGCTGGGGAAAATGTAGATAATGATGAAAATTCAAATACTGGCGAAAATTCAGATGAAGAAGAAGATATAGATGGCGATCGCCTGACCAGCACAGAACTAAGCAATGCTTCTTTCGATGACTTATCTAACCTCTTTAATCCCAGTGCTTCGGCAAGTGCCAATCTTGGTTTAAAAGCCGTTACGAGCATCCAAGCGGATACTGCTTTTCCCAGTATTAATTTCGATTTGGCAGGGGAATTTGGCTCGTTTACGTTTGAAGAGGGAGAAGCAGTTGGCGATTTTTCACCTACGATCGCCTTTAATAACGTGCAACTAGATTTAGGCAGTTTTCTATCCGACTTTGCTCGCCCCGTAATTGGTAATATTAACAGCATCATCGATCCTTTTCGTCCTGTAGTTGATTTTCTCAATACCGATACGGCAATCCTCAACGATCTGAGCATTGCGGATGGTTTGGATGGCAATGGTGATGGTGAAATTAGCGTCATCGAACTCGCGATTGGTATTGCGGAATTGACGGGTAATCCTCCCAACGCTAGATTTCAGGAGGCTTTCGACCAAATCAGCGAACTGTTCGCTCTGTCAGATGCTCTCAATGAATCGATCGCTGGTGATGAAGGCATCCTCATTGATGTTGGTTCTTTCGAGTTGGGTAATTTTGATCCTAGCGATCCCGATGCCGATCCGAGTGAAGTTGAAGCAGATCAAACCGACTCCGCACCAGATTTAGACCAACAACTCGATGATGCTCCCGATGATGGTAGCGGAGATATCCAGAAAGCAAATACCAATAGGATACTTAATAACGATAATTTCGATATTCCTTTAATTAACAATCCCTTTAGCGCGATCGACTTACTCTTGGGTAAAGATGTCGCACTCTTTACTTACGATCTTCCTGCATTAGAAGTTGGATTCGACGTACAACAAACGTTTCCCATTTTTGGCCCGATTAGCGGTTTGTTAGAAGGGGATTTTAATGTCGCTTTGGACCTCGCTTTTGGCTTCGATACCTTTGGTTTCAATCAATGGTCTGCTAATGATTTCGACCCCTTAGAATCCTTCAGAGTCCTCGATGGTTTCTTTGTCAGCGATCGCGAAAATCCAGACGGTACGGGGGAAGATATCGATGAGTTGGTTGCTACCGCCACTATTGCAGCAGGATTGGGTGTAGACCTTTTAGTTGTTTCGGGGTTCCTCAAAGGAGGTTTAGAAGGTATTATCGGTCTGGATCTGATTGATGGTGGGGAAATCAACGGCACGGATGATGGAAGACTGCGTGCTTCGGAGATTGCCGATCGCATTTCTACACCATTTGAACTGTTCCAATTAAACGGTATCGTTAACGCCTTTTTGGGTGCAGAAGTTAACTTGTTTCGTAGGACGGTATTCGAGCAACGAATTGCCACTTTCCCCCTCGCTGAGTTTAGTGTCGGGGGTAAAGGCAATAGTTTTAGTAGCGTTATAGATGGGGTAATTTCTGGCGGTACGGTCTTCTTTGATGCCAACTTCAATGGCATTCAAGACCCCAACGAACCCGTTACCATTAGTAATGCCGATGGTAGTTACGATCTCGATATACCATTCTCTCCCTTCGATCTTAATAGTAATGGTGTCATAGATCCCGAAGAAGGCAGAGTGGTTATTGTTAACGGCATTGATATCTCCACTTCCTTACCTCAAACCGCACCGATTATTACTACTCCCAATGCGACTGTTGCCACACCTTTAACTAGCTTGGCTGCGGAAATTGCTGAACCCGATCTCGAAGCAGCACAAGCAGAAGTAATTAATATTTTCGGTTTATCAGAAAATAGCGATTTATATAATGATGACCCCCAAACTTCCGAAGTATCGGTCTTGGGTTTACAATCTCAACTGCAAAATCTGATTATTTTAGCTACCCAAACTATCGGTGCGACTTCTTTAACAGGGCAAACCATCAATGGTAGCGACATTCTGACTCAAGGTGGTCTGATTTATCTCGATAACAATAATAACCAACAGTTTGACGATGGCGATTTAGAAGTAGTTCAAGCTGATGATGGTTCTCGTTTCTTCGATGTTAACGACAACGGAGAATTAGATAATAACGAAGTTTCTTCTACAGTAAATGAAGCACAAATTGCCAGTGCTATTATTCAAGCAATCGCCGATAGCGCTAGCAATGGGGAAGCAGCCGATCTTACCGATGCCGATACTGTAAATGCTATTATTAACGAGGCTTTAACCGTTGCCATCGCCGAAGATCCCAATACCAATCTTAATGAAAATGCTATTTCTCAATTGACCGCAAGCATCGTGGAGAAAAACCTCAAGATTGATGGTATATTAGGTAAAGCTTTCCTTTCTGAAGCCGAACAAAGACAACAAATTAGCGGTCGCTATGTCTTTATTGATGCTAACGATAATGGGATACAAGATATAGGCGAACCTTCTTCTTTAGTAGACGAAACAGGAGCAGACGAGCTAGACATCACTCCCTTTGACACCAATGAAAACGGTCTGTTAGACGTGCGCGTTGTCGTCGAAGGAGAATCCCCAGATTTTGTCTTTGTAGATAGTAATGCCAACGGCGAATTCGATCCTGACGAACCCTTCTCAGTTGTCAATCCTAGCGGTGACAACAACTTAGAAATTGATTTTATTGATAATAATGGCAACGGTGTACAAGATGAGAACGAACCCTTCTCGATCGCTTATCCTCTCAATCCCGATGGTACTGAAGTTGTAATTTCTCCTTTCGATCTTAATGATAATGGGGTTTTAGAAGTAGGAGAAGACAATAACAATAACGGTATCTTAGATCCAGGAGAAGATAATAATGAAAATGGTGTCTTAGAATTAGACGAACTAGGACAAGTAGTGCTTGAAAGTACGCCTGTAGATCGATGGTCGTTTGTAGATAGTAATAGCAACGGAGAATTCGATCGCGGAGAACTTTTCTCTCCTGTCTTTGATGATGGCACAGACCTGCTCGACCCTTTTGTCGAACCTGCTACAGTATTTGTCGATAGTACAGAATCTCCAGAATTAGCTGGTGGGTTCCAACATCTAGTCATCAATCCTTTAGCAACCATCTCCCGTCTGCTTGCCGAAGCTACCGATACGGCAGTAGCTCAAGACCTAGTTAAAACCGCATTAGGACTACCAGAAGATGTGGATCTGCTCAACTTCGATGCTTTACAAGCAGCCTCTAACCAAGACCCCAACTGGCTAGAAGTCTATGCAGCACAAGTTCAGGTGCAAAATACCCTCGTCCAAATAGAGGCGGTAACGGGAGTTTCCGAAACCGAAATTGTTGAAGCACTATCAAATGAAATCGCTAACTCTGAAAATCTCGATTTGAGCGACTCAACTCAACTAGAAGAAATTATCAACGAACTTGCTCCCGAATTAGCAGATAATACTGTTGATGGTGCAGCAGAAATCATTACTGAAACTAACGAACGCATTGATGATATCGCTGACGATGGCACGATGGGCGATCGCGAAAAATCGATAGAAATCGTCCAAGTACAGCAAGTAGCGCAAAGCGATGACCCAGAAGGTCTAGTAGAAGATTTACTAGAATTAGGAACAGAAGAGGAAAATGTTGAAGAAATTGTTGATGATAATACAGGAGAAGAACTTACCGAACAAATTGAAAATACAGAAGAAATAGACCCTACTATCCGTCCTGACTTTAGCAATAGTCGCCCCATCGCTGAACCAGATTTTGCAAATACTGATATTGCTACATCAGTCACGATAAATATTTTAGATAACGATAGCGATCCAGAAAACGATGCAATTGAAATTGTAGATATTTTTGCCTCTGATAATGCGGAAGTAGTTATTAACCCAGATAATACCCTTACCTACACTCCCAATAATGGTTTTGCAGGAGAAGACATTATCTTCTATGCTATTCAAGATAGTAACGGCAATGTTGATAATAATATTGTCACTGTGACAGTTAGACCTGATGGAATTTTCCTTGAAGGTACTGGTGATAATAATATTCTTAATGGTAGTGAAGGTAACGATACATATATTGGCCGAGGAGGTAACGACATAATCAGGAGTCATGGAGGTGACGATAACCTGAGTGGCGGTCTTGGTGAGGATACTTTGGACGGTGGTGCAGATGATGATAATATGAATGGAGGCAGTGGAAGCGATCGTATGCTTGCTGGGTCTGGCGACGATCTATTGATAGGTCGCCCCGGTAACGATATCTTGTTAGGAGGTGAAGGTGAAGATACTCTAGAAGGAGGTATTGGTCGCGATCGACTCAACGGTGGACCAGGAAACGACCAACTCACAGGAGGAGGTAGTATTGACCGCTTTATCTTTAACACTAATCAGGAATTTCAGACTGAGGATGTAGGTATAGACACAATTACTGATTTTTCCAAAACACAAAGAGATATTATTCTCCTAGACCTGACAACTTTTAGTGCTATCAACAGTGAACCAGGAACAGGTTTCAGTATCGCCAGTGAGTTTGCAACAGTTACTGGTGATGAATCAGCAGAAAATTCTAATGCAGTCATTGTCTATAACAGTGAAAATGGTAATTTATTCTATAACCCCAATGGTAGTGAAGCAGGTTTCAGCGATGGAGGTCAATTTGCAACTTTGACAAATACCCCAGAGTTAGAAGCAGAAGATTTCTTTCTGAGAGGTTAGCGATCGCTCTTTATGGGTTTTAGGTAGATGAGAGAAACAACCCCTACCGCGATGCCTCCTTGCGCGTCAAAGGTAGTCCCAACAGTTTGACGATTGTGGGAAAAATCCACCTCAAAAAATAGGATTCCACCATTATTTAGGTGGATTACTAGGAGAGAGCGAAAGGAAAAACATATCACGAACATTGCCAATAATTCTATTGGAGTTTGGGCTATATTTGGGCTTAAAAGTTGTGTAATATCATGTCCGCTTAATTAATCAGGACTTACGCAAAATTTAGAACTATACGCTATCTGTAGGGGTTATTCGCGAATAACCCCTACTAGATGTGGTGGTTATGCGTAAGTCCTGTAATGATAAAAAAAATTTTCCTCCCAAACCTTCTTTCTTCCTCCTGAGTCCTGAGTCCTGACTCCTTCCTAATTATTTATCACTGTTCATCCGGACATGATATAAGTCCCGTTAGAACAAATTATCCCATAGCGGAGTTTCCCCTTTCAGGGGTAGCTTATATCATCTATTCTCAACTCAGGTAAAACATATCAGTAGGAACTTAAGCTAATTCATACTAATTGGATCAAATTTCGCATTTTTTATAAACCGACAACTCTATTATTTTTTACCAATTTCACAACAATCTTGAATCGGATCGTCAACTAAATCATCATACCACTTACCTAATAAAATCTTGAATCTATCCTTTATCCCTGGATCGTTAGGATTACTCCGACGTAAGTTTACTAACTCGTTAACACTCTCAGGCAACAAACTATTCTCCTGATAAATATCAATCTTGTCTATAACAGTTTCAGCAGACCCTAACTCACTATCGTTTGCTTCATCCCTGAATATTATGCCATCAACGATAACCTGCTTATTGTCTCCACAATCAAAAGTAAATTCCCAATTATAGAAGTTTTCTAAAGGTGGAGCAGAAGAAGGTAATTGCCAACTAATAAATCCTGGCTTGGATTCAACATTAAATTTAGTTTCATAAATAATTTTATCGCTCTCATAGTAGTCCTTTAAAACAAAATTAATACTACCAGAACGAGGAATATACAACCAAAAAGTGGGATGACTTGCCAAAGTTGCCACAGGGTCTTGTTCTGCAGGAATCAGAACTAAGAAAGGCTTTTTGTCATTAGGATTACACTTGCCACCGCGAGCACCACGAGTACCTCCGCCACTGGTACTATCCGAATCAGGGTTCCCCCCTCTATCCCTCGCCACTTTATCAGGTTCTGTAACTCCAGCTTCTTCTCTAGTATCTGAAGTTTTTGAAATGGCAAATGTACTTTCCAATATTGGAGTAGATTGATTGTATTTACCCACTTCTTGAGATACGGTAGCTTCCTGAAAAAGTCGATCGAATTCCTCTATTTTCCCGGACTGTTGTGCTAGGACAGGTGTTTTGGTTTCTACTGCTACTGATTTAGCTATTCCTACACTTAGACCACAGATGCTAATAATAACGGCAGCAAATTGTTTGATTTTCATTATTTTCTCCCCTAAAAAAATTGTTTGTCTAATCAAGAAATGGATAAACTTAGAGAACCCCGATAGCTCTAAACTTGTGTCTTAGTTTCTTCTAAATTAGCAGCAACTTTAATTCCTAAGACTGATAACATTCTGATAACTTCTGCTCTAATAATTAGGCGTTGTTGAATTAAGGTATTAATGTATTAGGACTTACAAAAATAAGGTAATTCTGTGATTGCGAGAGACAGCGTTTGCGTTTTATCTGCGTAGCAAATTAGCCCATTAAGATAGCTATCTCAAATGCGTAAGTCCTGTGTATTCAGGAATAGATTCACCCTGTGAACTGAAGGTAGTAAATTAACAGGTAAGTCTAATGTTTTAGCATCTCTACTGAGAATAACAGAAAGTCTGGAGATTTGTATTTGATATAAATTATACTTCAATGTCTATTTCCCCCCTACATTTGTTTTGTCTACTTCTTACTCTTACTCACTATACTGGTCTCCATCAGGAATATATTTGAGATTAGTTTGAAGCCATCGGTAACATCAAAGAAGTATTACCTGTATACTAGCAGTAGGGGTGTGGAACACTATACGATCGTCCCTATCAATTATCAGTTAATGGAGGCGGACTTCTCTCAAAATTTATGAAA
>NZ_JAAHGT010001259.1 GCF_010672385.1 Okeania sp. SIO2F4 | reverse complement strand
TGGACTGAGGACTGAGGACTCCACAATTATTTATAACTGTTCATCCGGAGATGATATAACTAATACAAAGCTTCTTGCTTGCTCAGTGATATTTTGTCCCTTATTAGTTCCTCTACAACTGCGGTGTGCTTTTTCATTTTCCTCCTCTGTTTTTATTGCCATTATTAGCTTTGGCTGATATTTAACTAACAACTCACTATATTTTTTTGAACTCTAAAGTAAGGGTCATTTTTCCCATACTCCAAGTCGTATTGTGCATGAGTTATACCATGTCCGGATAAGAGCGTGATGAAAACACTTTTTTTCCTATCTTCTATCTTCCCCTCCTGGGAGGGGTTAGGAGTGGGTTGTCTCCTATCTCCTCCCTAATTATTTATAACTGTTCAACCGGACATGATATTAACTCTTTTAAGCATCAATTTTTAAGTAAAAACTTGCCCTCAAATTGAATTTTCTCGTATTTCTGAGTTTTAACTCTTAAATCCTGACTCCTATTAAAAAAAAACTTAATCTTGAGAAAGATACAAAAGAATTTATATCTATGTTGGCGTTGCATAGAGTGTGGGATGAATTGTAGCCTTGGATAAAAAATAAGTATGAAGTATTTAAAGATAAGATTTACCTGTTCCAAAAAGATTCATCCCTTGATTCAGCAACGCCTCTATTTTTAGAGATAAAAATTATTGCTTTACCTCACTAGATTTATTGTCTAAGCTTTTCACTGATTCAATCAGCGATCGCACAGTTTCAGTTCCCTCAGAAGGTTCAAAAGTTAAAGGGAACTTACCCTTGGCCAACATTCTTAATCCCAAAGGTCCCAAACTATATAACCCTTGAATATCTCGAAAATAGTTACCAACTACTTGAATACCAAATTTTCGTTCATCAATCCAACCTCCATCCTTAACCAAATCAATTAATACTTTTCGGTGGCGAATAGAACGACTAGCTTGTTGGTCTTTACGAACAAGAACTTCTTGTTTAATCTTACCTATTTGATCCATAGGTGAAACTTCCATCGGACAGACAGAATTACAATAATAACAACGGGTACAACCCCAAACTCCAGCAGTATCAAGATTATATTTTTCTAATCTTTTCTCTGTTTGGTCATCCCGCGAATCAGCTACCATTCTGTAAGCTTTAGCTAAAGCGTGTGGCCCAACAAAATCTGGATTAACTTCACGAGCATTACATTCAGAATAACAAGCCCCACATAGAATACAATTACCTGTTTGATTTAGTTTATCCCGTTCAGCAGTAGTCTGTAGAAATTCCCTTTCTGGAATCTTTCGTGCTTCTGTACTTACATAAGGTTCAACTGCTTCTAGATTTTGCCAAAAGCTACTCATATCTACTACTAAATCTTTAATTACTGGCATATTGCCCATAGGAGAAATAGTTATTTCTGGAAGAGATTTGGCAGTAGTATTATCGTAATTATTATCAGCTATTTTTTCTAGTCTAGCTAATTCATTTCCAATATTTTCTTTGCAAGCTAAAGCGGAACGACCGTTGATTCGCATTCCACAACTACCACAGATAGTATTCCGGCAGTTTTTCCGAAAAGCTAAAGTTCCATCTTGCTCCCATTTAATACGATTGAGGCATTCTAAAATTGTATTGCCTGGTTCAACTTCTAGGGTATAAGTTTTAACTTTGGGTTGAGTATTTTGATTCTGCCGAACAATATTAAAATTAACTTTCATAGGTGATAATTTGAGATATATTTTCTATTAGTTTAGTCAGGTTTGTTTACTATAATAGTTAAGATTAGCTATTAATTTTTTAGTTTTTCTATTTTTTACTTGCCTTCATCTTTTTGATTCATTTCATTTATCAAAAACGAAACAAATATGTATGTATCAGCTAACTCGTTGCCATAAATCTACTATCAAAATTAAATCCACGCTTATTCGCTTATTTATTCATAAATATTCCTTTTTCTTTATTGTACTTATAACTTCTAAATTCATGACTAACGTTGCCAATTTTTATAATCATGATGAATTAGTTGTAATAATTTTATACCAAATTCAAAAAAGACAGTTACATCTTAATTTGTGATT
>NZ_JAAHGT010001258.1 GCF_010672385.1 Okeania sp. SIO2F4 | reverse complement strand
TCAGGTGTTGGTTTAGGAGAATTACGCTTTAATTCTGTTACTCCTGAAACTATTTTAGAATTACGGCGCTGGTGTGAATCTGTTGGTGGGTTTCTAACAGTTTTAGCAGCACCATTAGAGATGAAAGAAAAGCTAGATGTTTGGGGTTATAATCAAAACGGTCTTGATTTAATGCGTGGAATTAAACAAAAATTTGACCCCAAAAATATTCTTAATCCACATTCTTTTGTTGGTGGAATTTAAAAGTAGGTTGGGTAGAACGAAGTGAAACCCAACAAAGCGTTATTATTGTTGGGTAAAGTAGGTTGGGTAGAACAAAGTGAAACCCAACAAAGCATTATTATAGTTGAGATTTCGTTCCCTCGAGAAACAAAATTCTGTAAAATTATTGTTGGGTTACCCTAACGGGAAGCAAGCTACGTTCCTCAACCCAACCTACACTCTGATAACTGTTTAAAACCTAATCCAGCAGAAACAAAATTCTGTTAAAATTATTGTTGGGTTTCGGTTCCTCAACCCAACCTACCCTTGGAAAGGGGGGATTTAATATCTATTCCTCATTTATAAACAAATCATAGAACAAAGAAACTGAAACAATAACTGTTTTTGGTAATTCTCTCATTTTACTAAAATCTTTATCCCCTGTAATCAAAAAATCCGCCTCACTTGCCATTGCTAAAGCGATAAATTTAGCATCTTTAGGGTCTCTTTGAAAGTCAACCACAAGATTAACTTCAATTAACCTTGTACTATCTCTAATTAAGTTTAACCATTCTGTTCTTTTCCTATCACTAAACTTCAGCTTTCTTCGATATAAGACTTCATTATGTTCTGCTAAAATTTATTCTGATATAGAATCCTGATAATTACTATAGCCTAGTCATTGCGACTGGAACGGAGTGAAAGGAAGCAATCTCAGAGGTTTCACGAGATTGCTTCCTATCGTCGCTGCGGACAACTTTTCAAGCGGATTCTATATGATACAATCCACCCATAATCTTCAACCCAGAGCTATATAAAAAAGCTGATAGCTGAATGCTGAAAGCTAATAGCTACTTCAACTTCTATCTAACTTGAAAATCACCAGCTACTAAATCTGTACCACCACCTAAGTTGACAAATTCACCCCCAATACCAAAACCATCTTCAGTACCGTTGGGATTATAATATAACGCTCCACTTACAGAGTTGTAAACAATCTCAGCTTCGGAAATGGCACCATCATCTACACTGGAGACAATTGCAAAATCATCTTCAGATAAACCAATACCAGGAGAACTATCTAGAGCAGTAAAGGTTCTCAAGTCAAGCAAAATTCTATCTTGCCCACTATTAAAATCAGTAATTACGTCTGTACCTATATCATCAGAATCAAACTCTTGATTAGTATTAAAGATAAATAGGTCTATACTTCCTCCTCCCGTTAATTCATCATTTCCAGAACCACCATTCAGGCGATTTGCTACGCAACGCTTACGCGAACGCGACCTTGACCACCGCTGAGAGTATCATTACCGCTTCCTCCAATCAATATATCAGAGTGTAGACGACCTTCTAAAAGATCGTTACCATCCTGACCGAATAGAGTATCATTTCCCCTTGCACCTATAAGGTTGTCATCACCATCACCACCAACAACCCGGTCATCACCTGCGAGTCCATTTAAGCGATCGTCTCCAGCAAAACCTCTGATTATATCGTCAGCAAAACCTGCTTGAATATTATTATCCCGGTTGTCTCCATTGAAAACTACATTTTCATCAGGAATGACAATATCAAGATTTTCCAACACAACCTGTCCGCGCAACTCACCAGTCGGATTATCCTCTGTGTGCAGGTTAATATAAGTTCCTCCTGACTCTACTGCAGCAACTTCAGTATCATTCAGAGTAAAATTACCAGAAAAGAAACCACTGTTCTGACCAGTATCAACTACAGTTAAGTTGCGTAAAATACCACCATTTTCACCAAGTCCACCCACATGAACGTGAACCGAACTTTGAGGATTTCCTTCTGAGTCTTCTGGTCCAACATTTAATAAATCGCTCGACAGCTCGAAAAAACCGCCAGATAAG
>NZ_JAAHGT010001257.1 GCF_010672385.1 Okeania sp. SIO2F4 | reverse complement strand
CTATTGTTGTATTTGTCAGGTTTTCACGAAAAATTTTAATAATTTTTTTCTAGATTAAAGTTTATACTTAAAATTATCAGGGTTTGAGATGCCCAATATGTGAAATATAATTATTTTGTAGGATGGAAATATATTTTTTTAACTCTTTAAATTTAAGTAATCAGGATATTTTATTTTTGTTCTTGCTGAGATATTTCTGAATTTGCTCATTGGAAAAGTTATCTATGTCACATGATTTTTTCAAGATAATTGAAATCTTATAAATATTTGTTAGTTTTAGCAGATATTTGTTCTCATTAAATGCCTTTTGATGCTAAAAAAATTAAGATAGGATATGTTTAGCCAATTTTCTGAACAGATATAAAAGGGGTAAAAAAGAAAAAAAATTCTTTTAGCCAGTCCTTCTATTAAAGAGTAAATGAACAAGCAAAGATTAAGATAGCGCTTAGTGCTTAATCTGAGGTATGTTCGCTCGGTTAAGACTCCCAGTTAAGACTTTGGTTCCTGAGCATAAGTATTGCCGCCTAACCCACCCTAAACCTAGATTTAATATTCCTTTTACAAACAGTCTCTTACAGAAGAGGTAATTATTAATTATTAACTAATCAAATTTAGGAGCAAAGATAATGAAAGGTTCATTCGCTAAATACGCCCAAGAAAGCAGTACAGAAGTAACATTTTATTATATAGATAGTCACACAGAAACCTTCAGTTTGCCAATTAATGCACAAGAATTTCAAGCACAATTACAACAATTACTTAAACAGCCTTGGATTACTTTTCATTTAATAGATCAAACAATTTGTATTTGCACTGAGAAAGTTATGAAAATAGAAATTATACCACCCATAAATCAAATGCAAGGAGAAGGAGTATTTGCTAATTCTCAGAGAATAACTGCTTTACAGCGTAACGCTGGTAGATATTGACATCCTCCCGACACCAAATCACAGATTATGGTGCGGGATTCCCATCCATCAATCAAACAACCGTAGTTGAACGAATGACTCAGAGCGGGTTGACACATCATTGGAGTCTGCTGATATAGAATCAGTCTTACGTTTCCTCCGTGTCCGATAAATAATCGACCGTTGACCCTCGGCGACTATACTGAAAAGATATAGTTGATAGCGTAGCTCCTCCGCAGGAGGCACTGGACTTTCTACTGCTGTTTCAACTGTTTCAACCTTGGTTTTTGATTGAACAACTTCTAAGATATTCACAGCAGCATTAACATCTCTCCATACGAAATGTGCCACAGTTTAAACAAGTCCATTCTCTAACATTTAGCTCTTTCTTACCTCCTTTAAAACCACAACAACTGCACTTTTGACTTGTGGGTTCCCATCTGTTTATTACCCTAAATTCTTTACCATATTTCTCGGATTTAGCTTCAGTTAAAGTTCTAAATTGTCTCCAACCTAAATCACTAATGGCCTTAGCTAATTTACGGTTCTTAACCATGCCTGAGACATTCAAATATTCTAATACTATCATGTCGTATTTTCTGACTAAATCCGTTGAAAATTTGTGTAGGAAGTCTGTTATAATGTCTTTGATTTTAGCATGCAGTTTAGCTACCCTAACCCGTGCTTTTTCACCACGTTTGCTGCCTTTTTCAGTGCGAAGGAACTTGCGTTGAAGCTTGGCTAATTTCTTGAGGTTTTGTTTGGGTGGTTTAGGAGCAAGAATCTTTTCACCGTTACTCAAAGTTGCAAATGTACTTATCCCTAAATCTATACCAATAGAATTATCAGTTTGAGGCAGAAATTCCGAATTCGTTTCTACTACAAAACTAGCAAAATATCTATTAGCTGCATCTTTAATAATAATTACAGAACTAGGTTTTGAAGGTAGCTTTATCGACCAAACTATGTGAATTTTACCTACTTTTGGCAAGTAAATTTTATCTGGATAAACTTTGTAATTAGCACCTACAAATCTTGCAGCTTGTCTAGATTTTCGAGATTTAAACTTAGGAGGTTTGACCTTGATACTTTTATGTTTACCTTGACAACTATCAAAGAAATTCTTATATGCCTGGTCTAAATCTTTGAGAGACTGTTGTAATGGAGA
>NZ_JAAHGT010001256.1 GCF_010672385.1 Okeania sp. SIO2F4 | reverse complement strand
ATTGGCTAAACAACGCCGGGATTCTATAGAGCAATATACTCAAGTAGGTCGTCAGGAACTAGCAGATCAAGAAGCAGCAGAATTGGCCATTATTGAGGAATATTTGCCAAAACAGTTATCTGATGATGAGATTGCTCAGGTAATAGATGAGATTATTGTCCAGGTGGGGGCTAGTTCTGCTAAAGATATGGGTAAAGTTATGGGCCCGGCAATGCAGCAGTTGAAAGGTAAGGCTGATGGTAAAAAAGTTCAAGAAATGGTTAAGACTAGGCTAAATTAATAGTTAAACAGCAAGCTAAGAGACTGTTTATTAAATAAAGATTAAGACAGCTAGAATGGTTAATCTCGGTGGGTTATGACGGACAGCTTCTACCTAGGATTAGCAAGAAGAGATATTTGGGCTTAACCCACACTACACAAGAATTTAACTTTGATTTAACAAACAGTTTCTTAAAAATAGGGGTTGGGAGTATATAGCACAAGTCAGAAGTCAAATTCTGGCTGTGACTAAATTTGAGAGGAGCGAGAATGTCCTAATCGCCCTGGCTACTGATATACTTTTGAGCGAATAGCAAAAAATAAATTATCTAATTTTTGAAATAAACCTGTTTGTTTCCTTGTTTCTATTCCTCGCTCCCTACTCCTTAAATTCAGGGTAATTGTATATTTTGTGATTTGGATAAAGCATCAATAATCTGAAAGAGGGTGATATAGCAGTCGAAGCAAAGATTAGGACATCTATTACAATCTTCAAACGAGCGTCAGGGATTACTTCTGACTTCTGACTTCTGACTTCTGACTTGCGCATAGCGCTATATAGTTGCCACTAGGTTCACCTTTTATGTCGGGGACAACCGAAAAGCGAAACGGATGTTCTATGGCTATTACAACAAAGCCGTTTTATAGTATCGACTGTTGAGAATTTTAGATCCCAGTATAATAAAAACGATGTTAAATAAAATATCAATAAAATATAAATAAAATTCAATAAAATTCAATAAATAATAATGAGTAATAATAAACTAAACAAGTTCTTTGTGGTAGGTATAGGTGCATCAGCAGGAGGTTTACGGGCAATAGAAGAATTCTTTGATTATATGCCTAGTGATAGTGGCGCTGCATTTGTAGTGGTACAGCACTTATCTCCTGATTTTAAAAGCTTGATGAAAGAACTACTTGAGCGACGCACACAAATGCAAGTCCATCGAGTTGAGGAGGGTATTAAACTAGAACCTAATAATGTTTATTTGATTCCTCCCAGAAAAAATTTATTTGTACATAATGGGTTTCTCAGTCTCACAGAACAAGATGTTAATCCTCGCCTCCATCCTAATTATCCGATTAATCTTTTTTTTGAATCTCTAGCAAAAGATTATGCAGACAAAGCAATAGGTGTAATTTTGTCAGGTAGTGGCAGTGATGGCGCTCAAGGTTTACCGTCAATAAATGAAGCAGGAGGTTTAGTATTTGTACAATCTCCGACTACAGCAGAATTTGATGGGATGCCTCAAAGTGCGATCGCTACGGGAGTAGTGGATCGGGTACTACCACCGAAAGAGTTAGCTAAACTAATTTATGATATTGTGCAGATGCGTAAAGTTCGTTCTCCTGTTCAAGACAACTATACTGGAGAGATAGATCCCAAACACCTCAAAGAAATTATTGAAATTCTCAACGCATCAGAAAAAATAGACTTTTCTTATTACAAGATTAATACCTTGACTCGTCGTATTTCTAGGCGTTATTCTATAGCAGGATTTGCCGATCTAGATAATTATATTATTCGTTTGAGAGATTCTAAAGAAGAGCAAAATTTATTGTTAGAGGATCTGTTGATAGGAGTAACTAGCTTTTTCCGCGATCCAGAAGCTTGGAAAATCTTAGAAACAAAAATTTTACCTAATATCATCACACATTTAGGTGAGGAACAATTAAGAGTTTGGGTGACAGCGTGCGCTACAGGTGAAGAAGCTTATTCTATGGTGATGCTCCTAGATAAAGTCATGCAGCAGATGGGAAAAAATAATTCAATTAAAGTTTTCGCTACAGATATTGATACAGCAGCTTTATCGAGCATTTGGTGAGGA
>NZ_JAAHGT010001255.1 GCF_010672385.1 Okeania sp. SIO2F4 | reverse complement strand
T
This sequence comes from Okeania sp. SIO2F4, assembly GCF_010672385.1. GTDB lineage: Bacteria > Cyanobacteriota > Cyanobacteriia > Cyanobacteriales > Microcoleaceae > Trichodesmium. The sequence goes on along the minus strand of NZ_JAAHGT010001255.1, from coordinate 2,094 downwards.
GAGAAAAACAGGTATGTTTGAAGTTTGATAAATTACAGTCCTGATAGTTGTATTCTATATTTATGAAAACGGCTATAAATATTGGGAGATGGTGAATATGATCATGGCTGAGATTTTACCTTTTTATCCTGTTCTATTTCTCGCTCTTCTAACTAGGGAATAGAGAATAGGGAATAAAGATTCGTAGTCAACATTTATCAAAATGGTATTAATCTATAGACTAATCTACTTTACTTCTTCCTTCTTCCTTCTTCCTTCTTTCTTCTTCCTTCTTCCTTCTTTCTTCTTCCTTCTTCCTTCTTCCTTCTTCAATTACTATCGTCGCCAAAGTTTAATAGTTCGGTCTTTACTACCACTAGCAATACTATTACCATCAGGACTAAAACTAACTGTATAAATCTCATCTGTATGTCCGGTTAAAGTATTCAGCAATTCCCCTGTATCTAAATCCCATATATTAATACTATTATCCTTACTGCCACTAGCAATATACCGACCATCTTGACTAATATCAACAGATACAACTTCAGCAGTATGACCAGATAGAGTTTTGATTAACTTTCCTGTTTTTAAATCCCAAATTTTAACTGTATTATCATAACTACCACTAACTATTTTTTCGCCATCTGGAGTAATCTTAACAGACCTAATAACTCCTTGATGTCCAGTTAATGTATTAATTAATTCTCCTGTATCTAAATCTTCAATTTTTATAGTTTGGTCTGCACTACCACTAACCAATATTTTCCCATCAGAGCTAATAGCAATAGAATAAATTATATCTGAGTGATCTGGGAAATTAAAAATTAAGAAACCTGTTTTTAAATCCCAAACTTTTACCGTTCTATCTCCACTAGAACTAGCAATTATTTCATTATCAGGACTCATAGCAACTGACCAAATAGGTGCTCGATGTTCAAAAACATGAAATGGTTCTCCTGTTTCCAAATTCCAGACAATTACTCTCCAATCATAAGTACCTGCAACTAATTGAGTAGCATCAGTATTAAAAGCAACTGACCAAATTGGAGAATCATCCGCACGAAATGTGTTGATAACTTTTCCTGTGGGTATTTCTAAAATTTTTACTGTTGTCTCTCTACTACCAGTAGCTAGCATTTTTCCATCTGGACTAAATACAACAGTACCAACAGCAGCTGAATATTGAGATAAATCTTCTACTTGATAATTCTGCCAATTTTTACCTTGTTTACATTTTTGTAAAATATCCTGAGCTTCAGCAAAAATATTCGATTTTTCACTAATTAGAGTTGTTTTACTGATGCAATTTTCATAATTTCGCTCTGTATATAAGTTTCTCAATAAATTTAATTGTGCAGCTTCTTTTTGTTCTTTTTCTAATGCTTGCTGTTGCAACATTTGATTATAATTTTGAAATTTAATATATCCATAAATAGCAAATATTACTACAATAACAATAGAAATAATTACTACAATTAACCACCTGTTAATAGATAATTTTTGAGAGTTATTGAGCAATATTTTTTTGAATTTTATAAGTATAGATTTAGGTATTACTCTGTCTTCTATTAATTCTATATCCTCTTGAGTAAGTCCTAAAATTTGTTGTAGGCATTCTAACTCTTCACGAGTTTCATGACTCAAGGGATATTCTTGTTGAATTGCAGCTCGTAATGTTTGTTCGTATCTTTCTCCTTTCTCCTGATATTTACGGTAAGGGTTTAATACCTCATCCTCAATTATTTCCGTTTCTTCTTGTGAGAGTTCTAAACTTTCTCGTAGTTCATCTAAAATTCCTCTTCCCACAATAGAAATATCTCCTCGATAGCTAGCCCGACGAACAATCTCTTCTCGATAAATTTCCCTGTTATCTATAGTTTGATTTGGATTATTGCTAATTTCTTTTAAATCCGCTATAACTTCTGCTGCTGACTGGTAACGTTCGCGATAATCATAGCGCACCATCTTATCTAAAATATCTGCTAAAGCTGTAGAACAATTTGTTAGGTGTCGCCAAAATATTTCTCTTTTATTCCAATTTTCCTGATTTTTTAGTTTAGTTATTTAATTATTAGTTATTCTTTTAATTGCTTAATTTCCCATCATTCTAAA
>NZ_JAAHGT010001254.1 GCF_010672385.1 Okeania sp. SIO2F4 | reverse complement strand
GTCGTTATTACTGTAGGTAAGGCGCGACGTTTTATTTGAGGTGATAATATCAAATCAGGTGGTATTGTTATAAAAAAGTCTAGAAACCGGGTTTGTGTTAAATGCTTCCTCCCATAAACCCGGTTTCTTATAACACTTCCATTGCAAGCAGATTTGATATAAGACAAGTTAGTTTAATTAATCTAGGACTTACGCACCAACCACCCTATCTAGTAGTGGTTAACGGCAGTTAACCACTACAGATGGTGTATTGAATATTTTGCGTAAGTCCTATAATCGTCAAAAAATTTTCTCCCATAAAGTGCGACCCTTGTAGGGAGGTTCGATGAAATGTCTCTACTAGAGATTCTCGGTGGCGATCGCTTCCCGACAACGATTAATTCTCTTGGTTGAATACTGCACCCAAAGTTTTCAACATCTCCAAATGAGCGTCAGTTAATCCTTTTACCCCAGTAATGTTCATACCTTCATAAGGTCTAGGCACTCGCAAAGTTTTCAAACAATCACCACTCTCAACATCCCAACATTTAATAGTTTCATCCAAACTACCAGTAATTACCATTCGACTATTCCGACTACAATCTAATGATGAAATATGATCGTTATGCGCCTCCGAAATTTTCAGGCATTCTCCAGTCGAAATATCCCAAAACCTTAAAGTGCCATCCTGACCTCCACTGATAACAAATTTACCATTAGGAGCAAATTTCACAGGCCACACCAAACCCTGATGTCCGTGAAGCGTTTTCTCACACACTCCCATCCTCACATCCCAAAGCTTCACTTTACTATCCTCACTGCCACTTACTAAAAACTGCCCGTCCGTACTAAAAGCAATAGACCTCACATTATTTGTGTGTCCCTGTAAAGTTTGCATACACTCGCCAGTCTGAATATCCCAAATTTTAATAGTGTGGTCATCACTACCACTAGCAAGAGTTTTGCCATCGGGGTTAAATTCCACCCGCCAAACCCAACTTTGATGTCCTTGCCAAACACGATAATTTCCTGTATTGATATCCCAAATTTTCACAGTTGCATCCTGACCTCCACTAGCTAAAAATTGACCGCAATAACTAAACGCCACCGTCCAAATTCCACCTTGATAGTGTTCAGTAGGATTAGGATATCGGAACGTTTGCCTACAACAACCTGCATTAACATCCCACACCATAATACTTTCATCATCACTACAACTGGCAATTTGTGTACCATCCGGACTAAAAACCACCGCCCAAATTAAACCAATATGCCCCCTCAAATTTTGCAGACACTCTCCAGTTTCTACATCCCATAACCTAATAACAGCATCCAAATGACTGCTAGCAATTTGTTTTCCATCCGGACTAAGAGCAACCGACCAAACTGAATTAGTATAACCTTGAAAAGTTTTCACGCATTTTCCTGTTTGAGCATCCCACAATTTAATTATCTGGTCATTATCACCTGTTGCCACAGTTTTGTTATCGCTACAAAAAGCAATAGTTCGGATGGGAGCTTGATGTTCCTTTCCTGTTGCTAAACATTCCCCAGTTTCCGCATCCCAAAATTTGACGGCAGGTTCAAAACAACCACTTGCTAAAGTCTTACCATCATTGCTAACAGCAAGCATTTTAATTTCCTTTTTATGACCTGCCAATTTCTGATAACATTCTCCTGTTTTTACATTCCACAAGCGGATAATTTTTTCAAAACCACAACTGGCAATTTTTTCACCATCTGGGGTGAACGCAACTGACCAGATAGCATCTTCGCTACCTGTAAAAGTGCGAATACAATTCCAAGTTTCAACATCCCAAAGTTTGATGGTTTTGTCATAACTCCCACTTGCCAGAATTTTGCCATCAACACTAAAAGTAACGCTCAAAACCCAAGCATTATGAGCTGCTATAGTTTGAAGACATTCACCTGTATTAGCATTCCAAATTTTGATAGTGTTGTCATTGCAACCACTAGCAATTGTTTGACCATCAGGACTAAAAGTAACAGACCAGATCCAACCTGTATGTTCTCTTAAATTGTGAATGCACCTACCCGTACCAACATCCCAAATTTTGATAATACCTGTGCCATCAATACTACTGCTGACCAATTTTTCACCATCGA
>NZ_JAAHGT010001253.1 GCF_010672385.1 Okeania sp. SIO2F4 | reverse complement strand
GGTAGCATCGGTATAATTAGATAGTTAATCTAGTCCTCAGTCCTCAGTCCTCAGTCCTCAGTCCTCAGGAGGGAAGAGAATTTAGAAATATTGGCACTTTGGGTGAAGATGAAAAATTTTTTATACCGAACCCGAGCGGATTTGATATCAATCATTATCATTAGTTTAAGAGTATGTTGAAACAAGAACCATTTAAACCAGAAAATTATTATATCCTTGCAGTTGATGATATTTCTACTAATCTGAAATTGTTAAGAGTAATCTTAGAACCTATAGGTTATAGTCTTACTTTTGCCAAGGGAGGCCATCAAGCAATAGAAAGGCTTAAGACTTCAAAACCAGATTTAATTTTGCTAGATTTAATGATGCCTGAAATGAATGGATTAGAAGTGTGTAAGCGATTAAAGAGTGACCCAGAATATGCTGATATTCCAATTATTTTTTTGACTGCTAGTAATGAACAGGAACACATAGTCGATGCTTTTGAATTAGGAGCAGTTGATTATATTAATAAACCATTTAAAGCACCCGAACTTTTGGCTAGAATTCGCCATCATTTACTCTTAAAACATACAATTGATGAATTGAAATCCACACAAATAGAATTGGAAAATGCTTTGGCAGAGGTTCAAAAACTCGCCAATACTGACCCACTTACAGGAGTATTAAATCGTCGTAGTTTGTTTGATTTTGCTCATCAAGAATTTAATCGTGTTATTAGATATGGTCCGTCTTTTTCTATTTTATTAATGGATTTAGACTACTTCAAGAAGGTTAACGATAACTACGGTCATCAAGTGGGAGATATAGCTCTATGTACAGTAGTTAAAAGTATTAAAAATACTATTCGCAATGTTGATTTTTTAGGTCGATATGGTGGAGAAGAATTTATGGCTATTTTGCCTGAAACTTATGGAGAGCAAGCACTCATATTAGCAGAGCGAATTAGAAAAATGGTAGCTAGTAATATTATTGAAACTGATCGGGGAAATCTCCGGTTAAGCATCAGCATTGGAGTTAGTACATATTCTATCAAAGATCGGAGCTTAGATGATATGATATTACGAGCAGATAAAGGAGTTTATCAAGCAAAGCAACAAGGAAGAAATAATTGTTGTTTAGTATAGCAGTAGGTCTTTTGCTTAGAAGAATAAATTTTAGTTGTCAGGGTAGGGATGAAAATACTTTTTCTTGACAAAAAAAAAGCTGTTTGCGCAGCATGACAAACGGAAATACTGAACGCTAATAGCTAAATACTTATACAGTGGAATATTAAACCTTGATGGGAAAAGGTAAACTTTAAAACAACTAGATTATCGAATTTTTTGAGGTTAAGGTGGGTAGCAATATTATGATTAGGATATTTTTTTTATCATTTCTATTTCATCTACCCTACACAACTTAATACCTTCTATTTTTTTCCTGCTTTAGCTACTTTTTACAGCTTGTAATTGTTGACGTAATTGTTCTAATTTCTGTTTTTCCTCAGCACTCAAATTTTCCTTCTTTTCCAACTCCAAAATTTGTTTAGCAATATCTAATTCTCGAATTGGGTTCCAAGTTTTATCATTTGCTTGATCGAACCCAGACCAACCATGAGGTTTGAGAACTGCGGGGTCTTTAAAGTTATAGAAGAAATTACGAATTTTCTGTTTTAAATCTTCTGGTAAATCTTTACGATAAGCGATGGGGTCACTAGGAATTAAAGTAGAAGTCCAGATAGTTTCTATATTAGCTCTTGCTTTGGGATTTGTTTGTTGTAGTCTATCTAAAGATTCATTATTATTAGTAGCCACATCTACTTGATTATTGGCTATTGCTAAAGCTGTTGCTTCGTGACTCCCAGAAAAAACTAAGCGTTTAAATATTTTTTTCGGGTCAACTCCATTTTGAGCAAAAATATAGTAACTAGGCACTAAAAAGCCAGATGTAGAGTTCGGGTCATTAAAAGCAAAAGTTAAATTTGCTGCATTTTTGATCGTATATTTATCACCTCCCATTGCTTTAGCTTCGGCAACTATAGGATTATTTTTATTAGTAATTAAATGAGAGTAATAACCTTTACCACCTTCTGTATCTACTGTTTGAGCAAAGGCTTCAGCATTAA
>NZ_JAAHGT010001252.1 GCF_010672385.1 Okeania sp. SIO2F4 | reverse complement strand
TCTTAACTTTTAAATGCATGAGTTTGAGATATGACCCCTGAAATTGAAACTCAACTGAACATAAACTATAACGCTATAGTTTCTCACAACTACCTCTGGTCTTGTTTTCTAATTCCTGTCCTAGTCAAATCTAATACCAATTCACTTTAAAGATGTCACAAATAGTTTCAAACTTTAAATATGAAATAATTTCCTGAAGTTACTGTATAGTCAAAGTTTTGAGCCTTAAAAATATAGGTTTTGACTTTTGACTTTTGACTTTTGACTTCCGTGAAATGGTATAACTTTTAAATGCATGAGTTTGAGATATGACCCCTGAAATTGAAACTCAACTGAACATAAACTATAGCGCTATAGTTTCTCACAACTACTTCTGGTCTTGTTTTCTAATTCCTGTCCCAGTCAAATCTAACTCTTAACTTTTGACTTTGAGATATGACCCCTCAAATTATATTAATTTTGTTGAGAACTCTTCGTAATACTCCATTAATAAACCTATGCCCATCTTCACCACTGTAACGCTTGGCTAGTTCTACTGCTTGACTAATCGCCACTTGTTCTTGAATTCCAATAAACATCATTTCTGCTACTGCAATTCTGAGTATATCTAAATCGATTCTGGGTAAACGTTCTATTTGCCAATCTACTATTGATTCTCTGAGTAATTTATCAATCTCCTCTTTATTAACATTTACTTTTGTCAAAATTTCCATTGTATAACTGCGAACTTCTAATTGATTAGTAAGTTGAATAATTTCTGGTAATTCAACGGCAGTACCAATACGATTGATTGCTGTTTGGCCTAACTCCATAGCTTCATGGACCATTGCTCTGGCACTTTCAATATCAGTAGTCCCGATCTGACTACTCAGAAGGCGATCGCTACCCCTGTGTAGTTCTCCTGCTGCAGTTTCTAAAATATCTTGGACCTCCGTTCTTAAGGTCCGAACTGCTGCTAAGACAACTTCTTGAAGTTGCTTTTTTTCTAAACTCCCTGGATTTGTTGGTAATTGACTTAAGCCAAGGAGAGCTAGTTCGCGAGCTGTAGAACGGGGAGCTTTTTTCATAATTTTGTATAGTATTATAGTCTAATCTTTTCAATCCTCTTCTGTAGAAAATTGTTGATATTGTTCTCTATCTAGAGGTGCTGGTTTGAGTTGATTGTTAGAGATTTTTTCTTGACGAGCTATTTTTGATGTAGTGGGATTGACTATTCCACCAGATATCAAAACTTTAAAAGCGTCTTCTACTGACAAAGAAACATTAATCACATCTTTTTCTGATACTATGGCGTACCAACCAGATGTGGGGTTGGGAGTGGTAGGAATGAACAGACTTAACATTGAGTCTCCCAGATGAGATTTAATTTCGCTACCTATACTACCAGTGACAAAAGCTATAGTCCAAATGCCTCGACGTGGGTATTCTACAAGTACCACACGCCGGAATTTCTCGTTAGAATCTCTCAGTAGGGTTTCTAATATTTGTTTTAGAGTGCCATAAACTGAGCCAGCAAATGGAATCGCTTGTAATATTTTCTCTCCTAAATCTAACAGCCATTTTCCAGCAATGTTTCTGGCCATAAGTCCTATTATTAGGATACTTAGTAATGGTACTGCTAGTCCTACTAAGAAGTTTAGTAGACCTACCAAAATTGGATGTAAACCATCGAAGGGATTAATTTGCTTAGGAATCTTGGTTAGAAAATCAATTACCCACCGAGCAATAGTTATGGTCAGCCAAATTGTAGTAGCCAATGGTATTACTACTAATAGACCAGCAATTAGGTCATTTTTTAAGTCCTGCCTTATGCGTTGGAACACCGATCACCCACTTCCTCATAACTGGCTAGATATTTTTTACTCCAGCCGAAAATCAAATTTATTTACTATATTTTATATCTAAGGTTTCAGATTAACTATTTTTGATTCTGAATACTGAATTATTTACCAAAAAATTGGGTTTAAAGCCTCGCCCACTGATGGGCGTATGTTATAGTCAGAAAAGCACAAAGGTATTCAACCGTAAAAACCTAGCTACTTAAGTGTAGTGTTTGCACCTTGAAAACTGGCGTTGGTGAATGGGTAATGCTTTAGTATCAAATCTCTATTA
>NZ_JAAHGT010001251.1 GCF_010672385.1 Okeania sp. SIO2F4 | reverse complement strand
GCCTCGCCCACTGATGGGCGTATGTTATAGTCAGAAAAGCACAAAGGTATTCAACCGTAAAAACCTAGCTACTTAAGTGTAGTGTTTGCACCTTGAAAACTGGCGTTGGTGAATGGGTAATGCTTTTGTCTCAAATCTCTATGAAAAAAGTATAGTTGTACGGTTCATAAATATTGAAGAGCATTATTTAATCACCAACCCCAGAATTTGACGAATAAGAAAAGTCAATGAATACGATTTATATAGTATAAATACCTAGCCACTTACCGATTTTTATACTACTTTTAATGTTATAAATTGACGTACGGAATGTAAGTTACAAATAATCAGGGGAATTGAAAAACCTTACATAAAATACCCCTTTGAGTCTGCAGAGAATATTAATGGTATTGACATCCTCCCGACCTTGCTCTACCAGACAACGCGGGATTCCCATCCATCAATCAAACAACCGAAGTTGAACGAATGACTTGGAGGGGGTTGACACATCATTGGAGTTTGCTGCACCCACCCCTCTTACCGAAGAATTAATAATTCAATAATTCAATAATTCAATAATTCACCCTTTAAAGCCTAAAAATGCTCAAACCTTTAAATGTCAATTCTTTGATATTTAATCAGCAAGCCTTAATTAGGGTTTGCGTATGGAAAGTCTTTTTGATAGGGTAGGGAGTAGGAAATAGGGAGTAGGGAGTAGTTAAGAGTTAGGATTTACGGGAGTTTTAGAAGAGGTGGTCATTCATAATTGCTCCTTAGTTTTTCTGTCATAATTACCCCGTTTAGGCTCACTTTTTCCCCTCCATCAACCGAAAATCTGGTACTTTTTCAGTACCTAAAATTCTTCAAACCTTTATTGAATAGTGCTTTGATATTTAATCAGCCAGCCTTAATTATCTTGGTTAAAGTTTTAACTATTTCTTGATTTGCTTGAGCATACTCATCTGCCAAACTCAGATTTTTACTTCCTACTATATTTTGAATCTGCCAATCAATCCATAGAATAGAATTAACCAATAATTCCTGATACTTTTGAGCAGAATAAATTCTCAAATATTCATCAGCATCTTTCTTCTTCCTTTAAGAACTGATAACTGAAATGACTTCTACGATAATTCTCCCAAAGGTACTTCAATTAAATCCTGAATAGTAGTAAGTCTTAATCTTTCCAATTCTCGAATCCATTCTGATTCCGAATAAAATTTTTCTTGATACTTTTCAGCTAATTCGGACTCAACAGATATATCTGTTTTTTGCCACATATTTAAAATCGCACTACGACGTTTTATAGACATAATTAATTCTAGAGTTGCAACTGCTGCTCTGATTTCTAAAGATGTTCTGAGAAGATTCTTTTCTGGCTTTTCGTCTAAATAAAATAGATGTTTGACTTTAGCTAGTTGAGCTGGATATTCTAAATAACTATCTTGCAGATTTGCCATTAAATCATCTGATTTATTAATTTCATTTTCTGACATATTTTCCACAGAAATAATTTGCTGCCATAAAAATCTATTGTCAGATAAACTCAACTGTAAATCTCTTGCCTCCATTGCATCTTTCACATCTTGACGATAATTAGGACAATGTAAGTAAATACGCAGTAATAAAGACTCAGCTTCTGCCAATAAACTCCGTTCTACAGGTGAAGATAAAACCCCCAGTGAATTATTCTTTTTGCCCTTAGTGAAGTTTCTGTTTTTTTGCTGATTAGATTTTAATTGTTTCCCTACTAATAACGGTGGTGATAAAAATTCATCCTCAGCTAACAGCTTTTTCCAATTAATAAAAACTTGAGTTAATAAATTTTCAGAAATTAATGAAATTCTCCGAGCATCTCCCTGACTCAAAATTTCTGCACAATATTGAAGATAATAAGTAAGCTGATTATCATTAGTTATCTTCGTTAAAATTTTAACTATTTCTTGATTTGCTTGAGCATACTCATCTGCCAAACTCAGATTTTTACTTCCTACTATATTTTGAATCTGCCAATACCCGGTCTTGCGGTAGCTGTCCATGTGTCGGGCCTGGTCCCGGGCGAAGCCGGGATCGAACCAGGCCCAGGCTTGCACGTCGGGTTCACGCGCCTCGATCTGGGCGATGCAGGCCTCAAC
>NZ_JAAHGT010001250.1 GCF_010672385.1 Okeania sp. SIO2F4 | reverse complement strand
ATTGAGACAATTAATGTGCCAATATTTCTCATAAGTAGAGAGACAAAAAAATGGGCGTTGCTGAATAAAAGTATGATTTTACAGGAGTAGGAATTAGAAGCTAGAAAGGATTCCTTTTTCCTTCACTATTTTATTGCCACTAATGTCATGTCTAATTCTTGGACAAGATTATTGTATAGAGCACTTTGTTGTAGAAGATATTCTGTATCATTAATCCGATCTTTTTCATGTTCATACCAAAGTTGACTAGGAATATAGCGAACTTCTATCAAATCAAAATTTACACCTAAATATATACCCAGTGGTGTAGTAGGATATCCTTTTTCCTGTCGCTCTTTGTTTAGTTTTTGAGAAAACATACTTAAACCATAGGGTGTAATTGGACGTACATGAGTAGGGTCGTGTAGGAGGTTATCATGGCGATGATGGGGAACTTTGATATGCACTTTTGCCCTTGGTTTACATATTCTATATATTTCCTGAATAATTTTAAGATAGATTTCTGTCTGCTGTCCAAGATGTTCTAATACATGACTCATTTCAATTTCTGCCACACTATTATCTTCCCACAACCAAGGAAATGTTTCTAAATCTAATCTAATGTCAGGATCTCCAAACTTGTCTACATTGATATAACCATCTAGATGTCTCGCTCCGCAGCCTAAATTTAAGCATAGGTCAGATTCAAATTTGCGCGGGTTCCATTGAGAACGTTGCTCTTCGATATGGGTATTTTTTCTATCTTTCTTGAGATGTCGCGGACTACTTTCAAAAGATAAAGAGGAGGGAAGTGCATCTGGTTCGTATTTTTCTCGAATAAAAGATTCTATATCTATATATGAAGGAGAAAAGATAGCTGGGTTAGATACTATTGATTGGTAACTATTAATTTCAGTGGAAAATACCCTCGACTGATAACTTCTCAGTGCAGCAGAAAATAGACCAGTACCATCATCAAAAAATCGCTCAGTTGTAGCTCCGTAATTTTCGTATGGATAAAAAGCTAGGTCAGCAGGAGCTTTTGCTGCTACCCATGAAATGTAAGACCAATATTCACTGAAGGTTTCAAATTTATTAGCAGAGCGCATCATCAATAATAACCAGTTTTCGTCTGATTGAAAATAGCTTTTTATTTGGTTTTTTAATGATTCTAGATGCTCTTTTTTGAACCACATATGATGGGGAATAAATGTACCTTCATGGTCTGTAAGTGGCTCAACCCCAAGTACCGAGGTAATCCATTCAGCCCACTTGGATACAATATGGGGATTACCATATTGATTGTGTTGCAGAAGTGCAAATTTGTGTTGTGTAGTTTCTTGATGATTACTGATGAGTTGCCAAGTATTAACAGGAAGTAGGTCGCTATCCCAAACAACAAACCATTCACTTAGGTTATCAATACCTTCATAAGCACCAAGTTTTAATAACTGCTGATAAAACCAACCAGGATTATAAAGTGATTTACCTAAATCAAGTTCTGAACAAATTGCTTTTTTTGTCAGACCTTTTTTTTGAAAAAAGTATTCTTCCTTGTGGGTATAGACTGGAGCAACTTGCCATTCCTTAACTTTCTGTTCTAGTAATTTTGCCTCACTTTCTGGAGCTATTATATGGATAGTTCGAGGTTTGTAGTGGTGAGTAATTCCTTCTACAACAGCTTGGGTATTCCAACGCACTTTGTAAAGGGGGATAACAAAGTCGAATGTTTCTTTTGACATAATTTTAGACGATTTTCTTTATATACTCCAGATAAGTTGACTTGCTGAGTTTTTCCACTCAGAAGACCTTTGATTCTTAGCCAATATTCAATAAGGAAGGAGAATATTCTATTCACAAACGTTCTGTTTTGTCAAATGTTCATCTATTTTTATTTGTGATTTTATTGTCAACTCAAAGAATATAGTTATAGTAAACAGGGGGGAAAAGGAAGCAGGGAATGGGAAAAATCATGGTTATATTTTCCCACTTTGTCAAATCTACTGCGTAAACCCTCAGCTATCAGTTATAGCATTTGTCTGTAAAAATGCACTTCATAATTATTACCCAGACTTGAATTTTACTTACAGTTCTTATCTTTTATTAAGTGCAACTTCATGGATAAATGGTATTACTAG
>NZ_JAAHGT010000125.1:3707-15663 GCF_010672385.1 Okeania sp. SIO2F4 | reverse complement strand
TTAAAACTTCGGCAATTTTCTCAACAGAGAAGCCTCTTTTTAACAACTTAGGAACAACTTATAATTTTGTTTACTCAATTAATTCCTGAGCAAAACGAGTTTTTTTCAAATCATCAATACCAAACATAGCTTCTAACTCCTGAAGACTCATTTGTGGTAATTTTTTGAAAACAATAACTGACAATAATTTTAAAGGTTTTAACCGATAACTTTTATCTGTAAATTGCTGTTTTACTCGATTAATTCAAACAGTTAATTTCTCCAAATATTGTTTTTTTTCTCTACAACTAATTGAACAATCTGTACACCTAAAGGAGTTGTTTCATTCACTTCTAATTTATTCAAATAGATGCGCTTAACTAGGTCGTGTCATCAATTGAGAATTGAGAATTGAGAATAACGAGTAATTACTTTCCCGAAATTCCCCGAATCTTTCTGGTAAGTCTCTTGAGTCTCTCCAAGGAGCTCCCGCTAATTATCTTTATCAAACAGCTTCCACTTTCGAGGCAGTTGTATGTATGCTGTAATCTCAACCTCTTTAATTGATGACACACCCTAGGGGAGAATATAAAAAAGGTTGTACAGATTCTATTTGTCTTTTTGTCGGTTCAAAACTACGACTTTTCAGTTATCAGTTATCAGTTATCAGCTATTAGTAACTTTGACTGAAGTCATAAAACTGAAATACTGAACTTTATTCTTTTCATACTTTTAAAATCGGAAGCTAGCCACCTTTTTTTTCAGTATCTTGAGGTAAAAATTCCCCGTCTATTCTAAAGGAAGTCTGTTTTAATTCTACTGAATCAAAACGATAATCGTTGAGTTTTTCCGGCAATTATCCCCACAACTAAAAGAAGGTTTCAGGTAAGTCTTGAAAAATTCGATAAAATATACGATCGGTTTTCATTTTGTTTGAGATTTTCAACCTAATTGTATGAGAAACCTAGTTTCTCAAAAATTTACAGCAGATTCCAAATATATGAAGTACAAATATTAACAATTAAATCTTTCTAGTGCGGACATCTTGCCCGCGACGGGTGTATCTCACCAAGGTGGAGTCTGCTTTCAATAATTAATAATTAATAATTAATAATTAATAATTACCTCTTCTTAAAACATTGAGGATTAGCTCAAAGGAATTTTTTTCTTTTTTTCTCCTTGAAAGAAGAGGCTTTCAAGCTTGATTTTTCGGTAAGTTTATTAATACTGAGGCAGAAACCGGGTTTATACAGGAAATTTCCTGAAAAATAATAATCAAGGTAATAAACCTGGTTTCTTGATTTCTTGTTTAGATATCTCAGTCCTGCTTATAATTTAGTAATAGAGTTTAGTAGATTCTAAAAAAATTTATTATTATGTCTCAATGTCTCAACCCAGAATGCCTCAATATTAATCCCGATAATTTTCAATTCTGTCAAAAATGTGGAAATAAATTATTACTTGTAGAACGTTATTGGGCAAAAAGTATTCTCGGACAAGGTGGTTTTGGTCGAACTTTTTTAGCTGTAGATGAGTTTAAACCTTCTAAACCTTTTTGTGTAATTAAACAGTTTCTTCCCTGAGCTGCAGGGAACCGATACTGTGGCAAAAGCTGCCGAGTTATTTGCACAGGAAGCGGAAAGGTTGGAGTTGTTAGGAAAGCATCCACAAATTCCCGAACTTTTTGCTTATTTTTCTGTGGATAGTCGTCAATATTTAGTACAAGAATTTATTCAGGGAGAAACGCTACAACAAGAGTTAGACAACCGTGGCGTTTTTAATGAAAGTCAGATTCGAGATTTGTTAATAGACTTATTATCTGTTTTGCAGTTTGTTCACAGTCATAATGTGATTCATCGGGATATTAAACCGGAGAATATTATTAGGAGAGAGGCAGATAAAAAGTTAGTTTTGGTTGACTTTGGAGCATCTAAGATTATGCCGAAAACTCAACGTCGGACGGTGACAGGAAAAGTTATTGGAACGGCAGAATATTGCGCCCCGGAACAGTCGATGGGAAAGGCAAAGTCTGGGAGCGATCTGTATAGTTTGGGGGTTGTTTGTTTGTATTTATTGACTGGGATTAATCCGTTTGATTTATATGATGTAATGGAAATGGAATGGGTATGGCGAGATTGTTTAAATGGAAATTTTGTGAGTGATGAATTTGGTAAAGTTTTAGACCGTTTGGTGGAGCAAAAACCGAAGCAACGTTATCAGAAGGTTGAGGAGGTTTTGGCTGATTTAAGGTTGGGTAATTCTTCTGTTTCTGTTATTCCAAAAATTAAAAAGTCTCCAAAAATTTCTGTTTCTCCTACTCAAAAAAATCAACAACCTCGACAAAATTTTGTTTCTAATGATGTACCTTTGGTTTCAGCTAGAGGAATAAACTATGAAAATTTGCGTGATTTACTAGCAGCACGAAAGTGGAAAGAAGCAAATGAGGAAACTACTAATTGTATGTTTAAAGTTGCAAAGCGAGAAAAGCAAGGTTGGTTGAGAGTAAAAGATATAGATAATTTTCCTTGTGAAGACCTATACACTATTGACCAACTTTGGGTAAAACATAGTAATGGAAAATTTGGCTTTTCTGTGCAGAAGCAGATTTATCAGATTTTGGGTGGTACAAGACAGTATGATGAAAAAGTATGGAAATAATTCGGCAAAAAAGTGGGATGGCGTCAAGGAAAGAAATGGTTATATTACTCTGAGCTGAATTTTGGTCTGAACACAAATTACATGGGTCACCTCCCTTTGGTGGGGGGTGGAGGAATGGTTCGGGTAGTTCTTGGCATTGGGGGGTTGAGTGCAATCTTCTCTCGCGCAGAGATTTGTAGACTTCAAGATATAGCTGTTTCAGGCATCTGACATTCAGTTATCAGTTTTTAATAAGCTATTTATCGGCGATCGCATACCAGTCGTTCCCCCTTTCTACGACAGAAGTGATTGTCTATTGCGAGGCGGTTATAGAAACAGTTAACCTCTAGGATTTACTATTAACGAGCGCCGAAGCAATCTCCGGTATTATAGAAAGGATTGCTTCAGGGATACTGGGGTGCTTCAGATAAAATAATTACTTTTGCTTCCCCCCTCGCTACGGACAGTATTCTGCTCAAAAATTGTCTATTGCGAGGCGGTTATCGAAGCAGTTAACCTCTAGGATTTACTATTAACGAGCGCCGAAGCAATTTCGCGTATAATAGAAAAGATTGCTTCAGGGATACTGGGGTGCTTCAGATAAAATAATTACTTTTCCTTTCCCCCTCGCTACGGACAGTATTCTGCTCAAAAATTGTCTATTGCGAGGCGGTTATAGAAACAGTTAACCTCTAGGATTTACTATTAACGAGCGCCGAAGCAATCTCCGGTATTATAGAAAGGATTGCTTCAGGGATACTGGGGTGCTTCAGATAAAATAATTACTTTTGCTTCCCCCCTCGCTACGGACAGTATTCTGCTCAAAAATTGTCTATTGCGAGGCGGTTATCGAAGCAGTTAACCTCTAGGATTTACTATTAACGAGCGCCGAAGCAATTTCCCGTATAATAGAAAGGATTGCTTCAGGGATACTGGGGTGCTTCACATAAAATAATTACTTTTGCTTCCCCCCCTCGTAATGACAATACAGGTTTTTGGTAGTTAACTCTGAAGAGATTGCTTCGGGGGGGATACTGGGGTGCTTCACATAAAATAATTAGCTTTCCTTCCCCCCTCCCCCTCGCAATGACAGTAGAAAAACAATAATTTTCGGACTCAGTATTTACAGGAAGTTGAGTAAATTAGCTTGACTCAAAAAAATCAAAAGTGAAGTATTTATTACGGTTAATTCAGCCAAGCTCTAATTCCTTTTGTAAATCATTAAAATCAACATTAAAAACATCTATTTTTTCCCTTGCCAAACTAGCAAGAAAATCTCGACGGTTTAACCCAGCAACCTGAGCAGCTTTTTCTTGAGAAATTTCCCCTTTTTGATACCAATATATAGCCGCTGCTAAACGCATATCCTGAACAAATTCTTCAAAAGCTAAACGACGAGCAGAAAAAATCTCTTCTGGTAAATTAATAGTAATTTCTGACATGGAAATTTTTATCTAAAATTACATAAATTATACCAACTCGATCAATGTTCGCTATAGCTAATTTAGTCATTTTTAGTCATTATAATAGATATCAATCCCCCCAACTCCGCTTTGGAAGAGGGGCTATTAAACTTTTATGTTGAACTATGAATAGTTACACTATCGAGCTTAACCCAATAATTGAAATGACAGACGAACAATTCTTTCAACTATGTCAAAAAAATCAGGATTTAAGATTTGAACGAAATGCTAAAGGAGATTTAATTATTGTGCCCTTAATGAGTGGAAAAACTGGAATAATTAATGCTGAAATTTCTGGCAATTTAGGAATGTGGAATAGAGAAACAAAATTAGGAGTTGCTTTCAATTCTTCCGTAGGTTATCAACTCCCTAATGGTGCTAACCGTTCTCCCAGTTGTTCTTGGATACCTATAGAAAAATGAAAGAATTTAACTCCCGAACAAATATAAAAATTTTTACCTTTTTGCCCTGATTTTTTAATTGAATTAATGTCACCTTTCGACAGCTTATCCGACCCTAGAAAAAAAATGAAAGAATATCTGGAAAATGGGATGAAATTAGGTTGGTTAATTAATCGCAAAGATCGGCAAGTAGAAATTTATCGTGCTGGTAAAGAAGTGGAAATATTAGACTCCCCTGAAGTATTATCTGGAGAGGATGTTTTACCAGGGTTTGTTTTAGATATGACAAGAATTTGGTAGTTATTTTATACTGTGGAAATTTCTTATATTTGTAGAAAGGATTGCTTCGGGGGGTGTTGAGAATTTCTCTTGAAAGATAATTACTTTTCCTTCCACCCTCGCAATGACAGTATTAGTCTTTGGTAGTTAACTCCTCAGAATAAATAACCAAAATGACAAATCTTACTATTGATTTTAGTTCAGTTATTGACCTGACAGATGAACAATTCTTTCAACTATGTCAAAAAAATCAGGATTTAAGATTTGAACGAAATGCTAAAGGAGATTTAATTATTATGTCACCTGCTGGTGCAGAAACTGGAAATCGAAATGGTGGATTAACCCAACAATGATTTAACTGGGCAGACAGAAATAAACTTGGTATTGCTTTTGATTCATCAGCAGGTTTTCAACTCCCTAATGATGCTAACCGTTCTCCCAGTTGTTCCTGGATACCTATAGAAAAATGAAATAATTTAACTCCCGAACAAAGAGAAAAATTTTTACCTTTTTGCCCAGATTTTTTAATTGAATTAATGTCACCTTTCGACAGCTTATCCGACCCTAGAAAAAAAATGAAAGAATATCTGGAAAATGGGATGAAATTAGGTTGGTTAATTAATCGCAAATCTCGGCAAGTAGAAATTTATCGTGCTTCTAAAGATGTAGAAATATTAGACTCACCCGAAATATTATCTGGAGAGGATGTTTTACCAGAGTTTGTTTTAGATATGAAAACAATTTTGTAGCTACCTTCATTTTGTGAAGCTCCAAAAAATCCGTGACTGAAATCGGCTTGCACTTTCTAAATAATTTTGATATAGTAATAAATATAAGGATTAACTCGCCTATATACATGACTTTTTATTCAACTAAAAGATATTTTAGAGACTAATAACTGATAACTAAAATGACTAATATTCAAGGTACGGTAGGTATTGACTTTCTCAGTGGCACTCCCGATAATGACATTATGCCTGCTTTAGAAAGTAAAGATATTGCCCAAGGTTTCGGGGGGAACGACCAAATTTTCGGCAATCAGGGAACCGATGTCCTCCAAGGTAATCAAGGGGATGACATTATTTATGGCGGACAAGATGCCGATACAATTTTTGGAGGCCAAGGAAATGACTTCATTTCTGGAGATTTTGGAGCAGACTGGTTAATTGGCGACCTGGGTAGGGATACAATGACTGGGGGTGAGGGAGATGATGTATTTGCTATTGGTAGACGTGGGGGTTTATCTTCTACTGGTGGGGTAAATTTGGCAGATGCAGATGTAATTACAGATTTTGGGAATGGTGGCGATCGCCTCATCCTAACTGGAGGGTTACAATTTAGTGAGTTGAATATTTTGCTTTCTGAGGGTAATACTATTATTCAAGATAGAGTAACGGGAGAATATTTGGCAGTTTTGTCGGGAGTGACAAATCTTGATGAGTCGAATTTTAGTTCTTTGTTGGGTGGGGTGGAGTTAGCTCAAATGTTACCTATTTCAGCACAGGCAAATTTTTCTGGTCAAGTTGTTAATTTGGAGGTAGCGCGAACTCCATTTGAGCAAGCAGTAGGTTTGATGTTTCGGACTGAGTTGCCGGATAATCAGGGAATGTTATTTTCTATTGACCCTCCTCGCACTGTGAATTTTTGGATGAGAAATGTGTTTATTAATTTGGATATGGTGTTTCTGAGGAATGGGGAGGTACAGGCGATTTTTTCTAATTTACCTCCTTGCGAATCTGAACCTTGCCCTACTTACGGACCTGGTACTCCTGTTGATGGGGTGATTGAGTTGAGGGGGGGTAGAGCTATGGAGTTGGGTTTAAGGGTTGGCGATCGAATTGATATTCAGCCTCTTTTTTAGCAGGATAAATTGATTGATTATTTGATTGTGCTGTAGGATTCTGGTTTGTTTGTTGAATAAAAAGTCATGTAAAAGGGCGAGTTTACCCTTATAAATAAATTATATCACAATTGTTTGTTAATTGCCTGAGTTATTTCTCTGATTTTTTTTGGAGCTTCAAGAAATGAAAATCAGATGACTGTGAATACTTGAGACTTTTTTCCTTACTTCAATATATTTATGGTTCTGAAAATATCAGCAATTGATTATTTGATTATTTGATTGTGCTGTAGGATTCTGGTTTGTTTGTTGAATAAAAAGTCATGTAAAAGGGCGAGTTTAACCTTATAAATAAATTGTATCACAATTTTTGTTGATTGTCAGTTTAGTTTTCCTGGAATTTTTCTGGAGCTTCACGAAATGAAAATCAGATGACTGTGAATACTTGAGAATTTTTTCTCCTACTTCAATATATTTCTAGTTCTCAAAATATCAGCAATTGATTATTTGATTGTGCTGTAAGATTCTGGTTTTTATGAATTTTTCTAGAGCTTCAAGAAATGAAAAGCAGATGACTGTGAATACTTGAGAATTTTTTCCCTACTTCAATATATTTCTAGTTCTCAAAATATCAGCAATTGATTATTTGATTATTTGATTGTGCTGTAGAATTCTGGTTTTTTAGTTGAATAAAAAGTCATATGTAGGGGCGAGTTTAACCTTATAAATAAATTGTATCACAATTTTTGTTGATTGTCAGTTTAGTTTTCCTGGAATTTTTCTGGAGCTTCACGAAATGAAAATCAGATGACTGTGAATACTTGAGAATTTTTTCCCCTACTTCAATATATTTCTAGTTCTCAAAATATCAGGAACAGTAGGGCAATAAATCGGCAGTTCAAAAGTTCCTGGATTAATAGGATTTTGATATGTAAAATGGCGATATTCTAAACAGAATCTATCCCAAGCTGCAACCTTAATTTGGAATACTGAAATTATTACCTCTATCAACCAAGGAGCCAAATTAAAACGAAAAAATATTCGCTTCTTCAGATATGCACAAATTTCTTCAATAGCCTGATTTACTGTAACTTTTGGATTCCCTAAAATTAATTTTTGTAATTCTTTTGACTGGGGTGGGTTTTCGACTAAATAAGTAACTACTTGAGAAATATCAGCAGCATGAATAAAATGGAAACTACCATCAGTCTTTAACCATCGGATTAAACCAATATGTTTAATTATTTCTGGCAAACCAGCAGAGAGATGAGAATATGGTTTTTCTTCATCTCCTCCTAAAACCAAGGTAGGAAAAAGACAAGTCAGAGGAGGTATATTCTTAAGTCGAGATAACTGATACATACAGTCATATTTAGAACGAATATAGTCAGTACCAATCTCTCCTGCTTTTTTGAGTAATCTATTATTTTGGTCGAGGATACTGGCGGTAGAAAAATAGATGATATTTTCACAAACTTCTGGGTTTAGTAATGAGATTAACTTAATAGTTTTAATCACATTAATATCAAATACTTCCTGCAAATTTCCCCAAGCAGTAGCAGCTAAAATTGCCACATTAATTTCTTGGAGTAAGGAGGAAAACTGCTCAATTTCTCTCAAGTTTGCGTTTAAAAGATTAACACCAGGACGAGCTTTATAGTCAACTTTTAATTTATCTGGGTTCCTAACTAATAAGTAAAGTTCGTGGTGGGTATTTTGAATTAGGGATTCGACAATATAGTGACCAATACATCCACTACCACCGGTGATAAAAATCCGTTTATGACTCATATAAATCAGTTATTGGTTATTAGTTATTAGTTATTAGCAAAATTTGTAGTGGACTGACACACCTTAAATGGTGCATTAGAAAAAAATGGCTAAACTTTGCTATAAGAAGAATTATATGAAAAAAGTAGTCTGCACAGTTGGAGCAATAATAATTTCATTTTCTCAAGCGCCTGCGAGATGAAGGTGGATAGTGGAATTTTCCGACTATTACTTATAGAGTCAGAATAATTTCATTTTCTCAAGCACCTGCGAGATGGAGGTGAGTATTGGAATTTTCTGACTATTGTGTATAGAGAAATAGTTAATACATTTTCTGAAGCGCCTGCGAGATGAAGGTGGATAGTGGAATTTTCCGACTATTACTTATAGAGTCAGAATAATTTCATTTTCTCAAGCACCTGCGAGATGGAGGTGAGTATTGGAATTTTCTGACTATTGTGTATAGAGAAATAGTTAATACATTTTCTGAAGCACCTGCGAGATGGAGGTGAGTATTGGAATTTTCCGACTATTACTTATAGAGTCAGAATAATTTCATTTTCTCAAGCGCATGCGAGATGGAGGTGAGTATGGGAATTTTCTGACTATTGTGTATAGAGAAATAGTTAATACATTTTCTGAAGCACCTGCGAGATGGAGGTGAGTATTGGAATTTTCCGACTATTACTTATAGAGTCAGAATAATTTCATTTTCTCAAGCGCATGCGAGATGGAGGTGAGTATGGGAATTTTCTGACTATTGTGTATAGAGAAATAGTTAATACATTTTCTGAAGCGCCTGCGAGATGAAGGTGGATAGTGGAATTTTCTGACTATTGTATATAGAGAAATAGTTAATACATTTTCTGAAGCGCCTGCGAGATGAAGGTGGATAGTGGAATTTTCTGACTATTGTGTATAGAGAAATAGTTAATACATTTTCTGAAGCACCTGCGAGATGGAGGTGGGTATTGGAATTTTCTGGCTATTACTTATAGAGTCAGAATAATTTCATTTTCTCAAGCACCTGCGAGATGGAGGTGAGTAGTGGAATTTTCTGACTATTACTTATAGAGTCAGAATAATTTCATTTTCTCAAGCACCTGCGAGATGAAGGTGGATAGTGGAATTTTCCGACTATTACTTATAGAGTCAGAATAATTTCATTTTCTCAAGCGCCTGCGAGATGGAGGTGGGTATGGGAATTTTCTGACTATTACCTATAGAGCAATAGTTAATTCATTTTCTGAAGCACTCCACCAGGGGAGATGAATAGTGAAATTTCTCTTCTATTGCGTATGGAGCAAGAGTTAATTCTCTGAAGCATCTCGCATCTTGAAAGAAAGCAATAACAGCATAAGCATGTAAAGCAATATTTATTCCGTAACATTCTTTTTTAAAAATGGTATTAAACCTCTCCCACTAAAAAAAGATACAATATTTTGCTGTAAATTTAAGGGTAGGTGAGAAACCCACCCCTAAAAAAAATTAATCCAAATCTCAAATATGCTTTAATTTAACTTAAGCAGTTACTGCTAGTAAATTACTTACCTCTTTGGCAGTTTTAAAGAAATACTCTACATTTTCTTCAGGAGTCTTTTGCAAAACACCATGTCCTAAATTTAATATATGACCTCGGTTGCCAGCTTTGCGAATAGTTTCCAAAATGCGAGATTTGATAAACTCTTTAGAGCCAAAAAGTACGCCGGGGTCGATATTTCCCTGAATACCAATATTCTTACCAAGGCGTTGTCTAGCTTCACCAATATCTACAGTCCAGTCTACACTTACTATATCAACACCAGTCTGGGGCATTCTCTCCAATAATCCAGCACTGCCATTAATATATAGAATGAAAGGTGTATTAGGATGAGTCTTCTTAACCTGCTGCACTACCAATTTTTGATAAGGCAAAGCAAAAGTTTCATAATCTTGAGGACTAAGTTGACCTGCCCAAGAATCAAACATTTGGATAACTTGTGCCCCACTATTTATTTGATAACGAGCATAAACAGCGATCGCCTCTGCCAGTTTACCTAGAAACTGATGCAACATTTCTGGCTCGCAAAAAGCCATTCTCTTGATATTTGTATAATCTTTACAACTCTTACCTTCTATAGCATAAGCAGCTAAAGTCCAAGGTGCCCCAACAAAACCTAAAACTGCTGCCTCATTCTTAACTTCTCTTTTGAGAATTTGCAAAATTTCCCTAATAAAAGGTAGAGACTCTTCTGGTTCGATAGGATGAAGTTGGTCAATTTGAGATTGAGTGCGAATAGGCGGATCGATAATTGGCCCTTTACTTTCGGCAATATCAAAATCAATACCTATTGCTGGAAGTGGAGTTAAGATATCTGAGAATAAAATCACTCCATCAGGTTTAAAAGCGTGGAAAGGTTGCAGAGATATTTCCACAGCAATATCTACGTTTTCGGAACGCTCACGAAATGAGGGGTATTTATCTCGTAAATCTCGATAAGCTTTCATGTAGCGACCCGCTTGTCTCATCATCCATACAGGTGGACGGTCTAATAACTCACCCTGAGTTGCTCGTAATAAATAGGGTATTTGGCTTGATTCGGCCATCTTTATTTTACCTTCTACTTCTCAAATTTTTTATCTAAATAGCAAGCAAAGCTTATGGGAGTCCGACATAATCAAAGTCTCAAACTCGAATATTGAAATATTTATAGTAAGATAGCCTTTTTCTTTTGCCTTTTACCCTTTGCCTTCTGCTATATCTTTAAGGTCAACATTTGATAATTGTCCTAATTTGTTAGTTTACAAGGGCGTGACATTTGTGGAAATAGTCAGGTTTGGATTGTAACGAAAGTTTACTATTTCAGGATAGGGAGTGTGGGAGGTGTGGGAGGTGTGGGAAGTGTGGGAGGTGTGGGAGAAAGTAGGGAGTAGTAATTTGGGTTTAGTGGCAAGAGAAAATCAGAAAAAACAACTGTGCTTGAGCAACTCGAACGACTCGCTCCATTTCAAATATTTCCCAATTTTCAGAAAGCTCAAATTGGAAATATCAAAATTTTCATTTGTGGGAAAAAGTCAAAAGTAGTAATTCTGATTTAGTAGCAAAATAAAATCATCAGCAACTCGAACGACTCGCTCTATTTCAAATATTTCCCAATTTTCAGAAAGCTCAAATTGGAAATATCAAAATTTTCATTTGTGGGAAAAAGTCAAAAGTAGTAATTCTGATTTAGTAGCAAAAGAAAATTATCAAAACAACTCTGCTCAAGCAACTCGAACGACTCGCTCTATTTCAAATATTTCCCAATTTTCAGAAAGCTCAAATTGGAAATATCAAAATTTTCATTTTTTAGAGAAAGTCAAAAGTAGTAATTCGGATTTAGTGGCAAAAGAAAATCATCAAAAACAACACTGCTCGAACGACTCGAACGACTCGCTCGACTCGCTCCATTTCAAATAATTCCCAATTCTCAGTCAGCTCAAATTGGAAATATCAAAATTTTCATTTGTGGGAAAAAGTCAAAAGTAGTAATTCGGATTTAGTGGCAAAAGAAAATCATCAAAAACAACACTGCTCGAACGACTCGAACGACTCGCTCGACTCGCTC
>NZ_JAAHGT010000125.1:0-3697 GCF_010672385.1 Okeania sp. SIO2F4 | reverse complement strand
AAATTGGAAATATCAAAATTTTCATTTGTGGGAAAAAGTCAAAAGTAGTAATTCGGATTTAGTGGCAAAAGAAAATCATCAAAAACAACACTGCTCGAACGACTCGAACGACTCGCTCGACTCGCTCCATTTCAAATAATTCCCAATTCTCAGTCAGCTCAAATTGGAAATATCAAAATTTTCATTTGTGGGAAAAAGTCAAAAGTAGTAATTCGGATTTAGTGGCAAAAGAAAATCATCAAAAACAACACTGCTCAAGTAACTCGAACGACTCGAACGACTCGCTCGACTCGCTCCATTTCAAATAATTCCCAATTCTCAGTCAGCTCAAATTGGCATGATCAAATTTTTCATCAATCCCCGTTTTAAAGAACAAGGTTTAATTACTATCGCTCTTTAATAGTCTTTATTCTTTGTGGCAAACACCATAGTTTAGTTTTGCATCTGAAAATTTTTAATATATTCCTTAAATAAGGAAGATAGACTAAATAAAGTATTGTTAGTTTTTATTTGATTTAATAAATATCGTCTTTTCAGAGATTGCAATCCATTGATAATATCTATAAATGACAATGAACAGGATTTTTTTAAATCTTCTATTGAAACATTTTCATCGCATTGACTTATTTTTAAAACTATTTGTTTTTCTACGTCAGACATTCTCTGGTATGAGGTATCGAAAAGTAGTTTCATTTCTTCTGTAATAATTAAATTCCCTTCAGCTATCAACTGAGATACTAAGTATTGAAAAATATCTTTGATTAAAGTGCTTATGTATTGTAAATATAATGGATTCCCCAGATACATATTGTTTAAGTTTAACCAATATTCTATATCTTGGAGTTTATATTCTTGGATTATTTTTAGTCCGGCTGAATTATCTAAGCCTTCTAATTCTAAACATTGAATCGGATATAGTTCTCGGTCTAAGGCAGTCATTTCCTGAGCTTTTTCTTGACTAATTAATATTAAACAACTTTGATGCTCAGTTTGAGCGATCGCTTGGAAGAGGTTTTGATATTCTGTGTGTTGAGTTTGATATTGTCCGGCAAATTTTCCACTGACAAATATGTTGTGCACGTCGTCTAGAACTATCAAGCATTTTTGTCTAGATAATAAGTCAAAAAATTGGGTGAATTGTTCGTCTGAGATGAGAAGATTTTGATTTAGGATACTGATTTTTTTTAATAGGTCTGTCATTAGATAATTTATGGATTTGACAAGTTTTAAATTTCTCCAAATTACTACATCGAACTTTTGAATATTCAAGTCAATAAATCTTTTTACGAGGGTAGTTTTGCCAATGCCACTTAATCCTAATACTGGCATCAGACGAGTTTTTTGATGGAAAATATATTCGGATAAAATTTCTAATTCTTGAGTACGTCCGTAAAAATAAGCAGGATTAATTGTAGGGGCGATGCTTAAATCCTGAAAAGTTGTTTTAACTGTATCTTTGATTTGATAATCTTGAGGATATTTTTGATATTGATATAGAGTTTGTGACCCAAAATTATGATTAGTTCCTACACAAATATTTTGTCGTGACTTTGCCTCTGTTTGTAATCTTTCAATAGTAGAGCAAAAATTAGACTTATTAATATCTTCCCCTAAACTTTCCGAAAAAGTTTTCCATAACAGATAACCTACATCTCTAATTCGACTTTCACTACGATTACATTCTTCTGCAATATTTTCATAAGTTTTACCTTGCCAAACACCTTTAATAACAGTTTCTTGAATATCATCCAAATGTTTTCCTCTATGAGCAAAAACTAGGCGATCGGCAAATTGTAAAACTTCCGTAATAGTCATTTAGTGTAGTCCTGATAATAGTTTCAACCATTTTAGCTCATCTTCACAGGACCTTTCACGATATTTTCCTATATTCACTTGATTTTTATTTACAAAAATCGCGATTTAATCAGACAATTTACTATAGTCAAAACTACATTTAACTCTTAAATTGGGTTTTAGGGTATGATTAAAAATTGTCTGACTCAATATTATGAGTCGTTAATATTTTTAGTCTATCTAAACTAAGTTTTACAGCCACAAAAAAAGCTGACTACTAAGTGCCAGTACAAGAATAACTTTAAAGTCAAATTAAGGGTGAATGATAATTTACCAAAATATTATCCAGAACCGGAAGAAGTAGAAACACCAGTTTTAAAAGTTAGAGGAAAAACTTTGATTTATAACGATACTGTTTATCAAATCAACAATATCACCAGTATTCGTTCTATTGAACTTAAAACTACTGAAAAAAGAAGTAGAAGGTTTTCTACTTTACTATTTATAGGTGCTGGATTACTAATATTTATAGGTATTATATTACTTCAATCTCCAAACAAAAATTTCCAAATATTTGGCTTACTATTGATAATTATTGATATTTTACTCTTGTGTCATTATCGACCTAATAGAACTTCTCAAAAGTATGGTCTAGTTATTGAAGGAAATTCTGGGTATAAAAACATTATAGTTAGCTCAGATCCAGCCTGGATTAGGAAAGTAATTATTAATTTATGCGATGTTATGAATTCTGAACCAGGAAAAATAAGAAAAATAAACAAAAATTTCAATTTTAAGAACTGTTCTATTGAAGATAAATCTGTTCAAATTGAAGATAAATCTGTTCAAGTTGAAACCAGTATTGGTTCTAGTTTTGTATCAGGTAGTGTAGTAGGAGATGTTACTTCTTCTGATGTTGCTTCTTCTATTGACTAATATTTCCAATTGATCAAGTATCAAATTATTTTTAAATCAGCAAATTTTTCATAAATTAAAGTAGGTTAAATATGGAAGACAAATCTATAAAAGTTGGAACAAGTTATGGCTCCAATTTTGTCACAGGTAATGTTACAGGAAATCTTACTGCTTCAATCAATGAATTACCAGATTCTTCTGAACCAAATAAACCAGGAATTAAAGAATCTTTGACTCAACTTCAAGAAGCAATTGAAGCAGATTCAAATTTGACTCAAAAGTATAAAGAAAAAGCTTTAAAGCAATTACAAAATCTGGCAGAAGCAGGAAAAAATTCCCAGGTAAACCAACAAATAGCAGAACAAGCAATTATATTTTTAAAAGGCTTATTTACAGGGATACCTAAGACAGCAAAATTAATCGAGCAGTGGGAAAAATTATTACCAGCGATCGCTAGTTTCTTTGGATTTGAAAATTAGGATATACGAGCAAATATTCAGATGACGAAAAGACAATTAAATTGGTGATGAATTAAAACTTACTCCCGATTTTGACACATCAGAAAATTCAGAGAAAAAATTTACCATCTATAGGTTGGGTTGACAAAGGAAACCCAACAAAAATCGGAGCATATCTTAATCTTTTTCCTCTTCCTTTTACAGTATTTGTTGGGTGGCGCTGTCGCTTAACCCAACCTACTATATTCTCGACGAATTATCCATTATTAGTTATCCATTAAATGAAACGACTATTTCTCTCTAGGCAATAAAAGAGAAAAATTTCACCATCCGCCTCCGGGAGCTTCAGCAAATGAAACGACTATTTCTCTCTACGCAATAGAAGAGAAAAATTTCATCACCCACCTCCGGGAGCTTCAGCAAATGAAATTACTATTTCTCTCTACGCAATAGAAGGAAAAAAAATCATCACCCTAGCTCCGGGAGCTTCAGCAAATGAAATTACTATTTCTCTCTACCCAATAGAAGGA
>NZ_JAAHGT010001249.1 GCF_010672385.1 Okeania sp. SIO2F4 | reverse complement strand
CCAGTGACTCCAATCATGTTTGTTGACATCCTCCGGTCTCAACAAACATTTGGGGATTTTTTCTGATAATTTTAAGGCTCTCCGACCAATTACTAAAGCAGCAGCAGTGCCACTATTTAGACCGTATTTAGCCATGTAATTAATCATTCCTATCACGCTAGTAAAAGCAGGGTTGACTTTTATTAATTCAACTCCAAATCTTCTAGAACGTGACTCTAAAGCTTCTCTAAACATTCCCGTAGAGAGGTTAGAAAGCATCTCATTATAAACTTTACTTTCCTCGCTCCGAGCAATGGATTTTTTCTTGGTAAAATCTAAGGACTCAATGGCAATAGCGCACTCAAAAAAATCTGCTAATTTGACAATAGTCGCGACAATATTCCTCATAGTTGTTTGTCGAGACCCAGTAGTTTGATTTTTCCACTGGTAAGGTATTTCTTCTAAATATTCAATATTTCCATCCCATTTAACATAAGCAACTGAAATTGATTCTGCATTAAAATCAATACCTATACAACCATTTTTTCTTGTATGAACTACTGGTATTTCTGGTACATAAGTAGAAAGATGTACATACCAATTATCCTGTTTATGCTCCCTGCGAAAAATTTGAATTGTGATTGGTTTTAAACTATTTATGGCATAATCTAAATCTGTTCCTCTATATCTGCCATCCCTATCTGAAACAGAAAATTCTAACTGTATTTTCTGACCATATTTATCCTGTAATGGTCTCGGTAGTTGAACTTGTAATTGATATAAGCCATCCCCTTTTAATGGGAAAACTTTGAGCATAGTTCCACCGCCTGGCTGAGATTTTCCTACACAGAAAAACCTGCCTGAGCGTTTTTTACTCCAATAATCACTCCATTCATTTCGGGTTTTATATCCATTTTCTGCTAAATTATGTTGAGCGTTAAATAATTTCTGGGAACCAAAACAAATATGTAAACGTTCTGTAGAATTTAACTTCTTTAAATTTTGTTTCAGACGGTGTATTTTCTGAATTTTACTTTTTAAACCTAGCAATTGATTTTGAAATTTATTTCGAGCTTGTATATGCGGGAAACCCTTTTTTATTGCTGATTTTAAAGTTTTTTCTAGCGTAGTGATGAGTTTAAAAGCAGCCGTTGTTTTGGCTTTAATTTGGAGTTCTAGTTTAGTAATATTGTTAGTTTTAGCTGTTTTTAATTGGCTTAAGCATTGGGTGGCTTCGGTGGCGATTGAGTCAGCCCATGCCCATTGAATGTTAAACCTTTTCATCAGAGGCTTTTCTACTTCTGATTCTGACAACTTCTCAGTTTGCATCCAGTTGATAGCAGACCGTTTCCAGGATTCATACAATGCTCCGAGTTCCTCAAAGACAGGATGATATTCAATTTTTGCTTCTATCCCTCTCAAGGAACCGTGAGACTTGGCCATTGCTAACATTGAATTACTTTACTCAAGGTTAGCATGGTTTGTCTAGGAATGTCAATAATATTTGCTATAGCTT
This sequence comes from Okeania sp. SIO2F4, assembly GCF_010672385.1. Classification (GTDB taxonomy): domain Bacteria; phylum Cyanobacteriota; class Cyanobacteriia; order Cyanobacteriales; family Microcoleaceae; genus Trichodesmium. The sequence goes on along the minus strand of NZ_JAAHGT010001249.1, from coordinate 624 downwards.
TGACTTTTTCTTTTGCATAGTGTCTAGAGCCATATATTCGACATGAAAAACAGTGGATAATAGCCAACATATCTTCTACTAACTCCTGCTGTGGCGCTAGATTAGACTGATTAGCTACTATGATTTGACAACCGGAACGGTTCACTAATGTTTCAACTAAATCACTCTTCAAATCTACATAATCTATCTTTGTGGGCAACTACAATACTTTCTGTCTTACCATCTATGGCATCTATGACAATTCTTAAGAACTCTCGGCGCTTAAAATTCATGCCCCCGCCTATTTCACAAATCCACTGATCAACACATAAACCCTTAGCTAAACTTGCATTGTGCCATAGCCTCTTTCTGGCGCGTGTAGTTCAGTTTTTTGTTTAGCGGAGGATACTCGACAATAAACTACTATTTTACGTTTGGTAGATTGAGGTTTTAACCCTCAAGCTAGCTGCTAAATCCTCTTCGGTATAGTAGCGGTGATTTGACCTATACGCGCTTGGCTTTTAACTTTCCAGAATTATCCCAACGCTGTAAAGTTTTTACACTAACTCCTAATCTTTCCGCAAATTCGTGATTGTTTCATATCCTAGACATTTTGTGTATATTTGTCTAGGATAGTCTATATTT
>NZ_JAAHGT010001248.1 GCF_010672385.1 Okeania sp. SIO2F4 | reverse complement strand
AACCGGATTTTATAGAACCCATTTGAGATCTATTTAGAAATAGTGGGACTTACACAAATATAGAAGTAAAAAATAGGCTCAAATATAGACAGGCAAAGCTTTTTACGTCAAAAAGGTATAAATCCTTAATTACCAAGGGTTTTAGGCATTTTTAGGCCATTGACGTAATTCCCCTATCTAGACTAACTTTCAGCTATTTTTTGACCTCAAAATGTTTAAGTCCCAATAGATAAGGAGGTGGGGAGTATTTTCAACCTTTTTCCCATATTCCTTCCCTACATCTCGTGACTCCTGACTCCTGACTCCTGACTCCTGACTCCTGACTCCTGACTAAAAACTTGATCGCCGACAAAGATACCAAATAGGTTCTATATAATTAATAACTGTACTTTGAGATTTTTTACACCGAAAATGGCTTCAAACCCAGTATTAGCAAGGGAAATACCTCACAGTGCTAAAAATAGCTAAAACCTAGATATATCAATAAAACAGTTAATTCGAGGTTAAAACATTACTGCATAAGCTTTTGAGCTGATTTTTAACCTATTTTTTTCTAAAGTCCAGATAATTAATAATTGTTGAAGAATGCAGTTTCATACCTAAAATCAGCAACTCCTAAAACAAAATCCTCTTACCACGGGGAACCAATCATGGTAAATGCTGCCCAATAATAAGGATGAGATAAATCTCTCTTACCTCCTCTGACTAACTCCAATGGTAAAGCCAAATGTTGATTACCATTTCGGAGAATATGACGATTTTCTAAATGCACATCTCCCCTTAACATTGCCAATTGAGCTTCTCGTAACGCTTCTGCTTTAATAGGTCTTTTTGACAAATGTTGATAAAACTCAGTCATTAAAGCTAATGTGCCAGTATCACTAACATACCAAAGACTTGCCAAAGCAGACTTTACCCCTGCTTGTACTGCCAACCCGGCAAAACCTAACTCGGCATCTTCATCTCCCACTGCAGTAGTACAAGCACTCAACACCAATAATTCAACTTGGGGACTATACAAACGTAACTGACGCAACTCATTTAACCGTAGCTTAGTATCCCAAAATTGAATATAAGAATTATCAGCACTCCCTGGATGAAATTCTCCATGAGTAGCTAAGTGAATAATTCTAAATTTTTCTTTGCTGCGTTGCTGCTTCAAATTTTCCAGAGTAAATTCTTGATTCAAAAAAGACTTACCTTGCCAAAGATTATTCACAATAGTTTGAAGTTCTATAGGTACTGCTGGTAGAGGAATTTGATTAGCATGAGCAGGAAATTCAGATGCTCCCATTGCTAAAACTTGAGCACCATTTAATCCGACATATTTTGTATCTGTTAAAGTGAAATTAGGAATTAAGCCTAAACTATATTTTTCTACTAGGAATTGTTGACCATCGTGTAGAGCTGCTATGGGAATAGTTCTCAATCCACTATCCATCGAAAAAATTGTCATATTTATATTATTAGCTACCAATTCTTGAGCTATTGGAGCAATCAACCATTTATATAATTTTTGAGCATTTGATAAATAATCGTGAGAATCTAATTGACTAGGGGTTCTAATCTGGTTGGTGAATTTTTTAGCAACCTTAATTACTTCATCCCTGCTTTTCTTAATACTTTTAACAACTGGTTTACCATTGGGCAAAAATAATTGTAGTTCTAAATAATTGGGTTGTGCAGAGACGTATATAATTGCTGGTCTGATGCCTATTTTGGCAACACTGCTGAGAGTATTGCGGATATTTGCTGGTGTGGCAGCTCTCTTAGAGATATTTTTTCCTAAATAACTAGCAAATTCTCTGCCTCTGGTTAGTTCTATCTGAGATACAGTATCTGTTAAGCTAATTTGATGGAAATTATTTTTGGGAGAAATTTCTGAAGCAGTAGTTGTAATATTTTCTTCTACGACTATGGTTGGAGTTGGTTTCTGGGAAGACTTACCTTGAGCAGGATTTTCCATAGCAACAGTTTGCTCGGAAACTGGTGGGCAACAAACCCACAAGTAGTTATACAAGCACGCCAAGGTTTACAAAGAATAGAAAATATCGAAAAAAATCGCCAACAACAAGAAATTGCTGCTGCCAAATCTAATCCCGAAAATATAGAACCAGGAT
>NZ_JAAHGT010001247.1 GCF_010672385.1 Okeania sp. SIO2F4 | reverse complement strand
TCCCTTGCTTTAATTTTTCTGCAATTGGCTGAGGCAAAATATTTAACAATAATTGTTCTGATTTTTCTTGTTCAGCTAATGATACTTCTTCTGCTTGCTGGCGTTGATAAATTTCTGTGGAGACTCACTCAAACATTTCATTAAAAGCAATCATTACTTCTCCCAGTTCATCTTGACGCTGAATAGAAACAGAATAAAATTTTACCTGATTTCCGTTTTTACCTAAAGCTTCTCCAGCAGCAATTAAGTCATCTCTTAGCTTCAAAATAGGATGAATTAATTTAACTCCTAATACTGCCATTGTTACCAAGGTAACGAAAGCAGATATCAGTATTACAAGCAGTGTTATTCTACCAATAAAAGCATATAATTCTGGTTGAATTTTAGAAGCATCGTGACGGGCAATTAATGTGTAATTGATTCCCAAATAATTTGCGGATAATGCCACATCATATCGTTTACCATCTTGACTTCTAACACGGAGAATATCTTTGTCCCCAAGATCGGAAAAATCTATTTCTGGAGCTTCACCAATAGTTTCAATTAATTCTCCTTGAGAATCATAAATTGTGACTCCCAAAATTACAGAATCTTCCGTTAATGTTTTTACCTTCATCTGAAAGGTACTATCAGATGTCATACTGGTTTCAGTTAAACGTACAATAGAATTAAAAATTGCTCCAGAAACATCTTCTAATTGGTGAAGTAGTTCCTCTTCTCGTCGCTTATAAGATGGAATTAAAATTAAAGTCTCAATTACTACAATACTAGCAAATATCCACAAGACTATTTGTCTGGATAAACGCGCTCTCAAAGGAGAAAATAATCTTGAAATTTTAGGAAACATATAAAATTTATTTGTTGGGAAGTTTACTAAAAGCTTGCACCGCTCACCCTCAAATACAGTTATCAGTTATCAGTTATATAGAATCCGGGTAATTAGTTATCGTATCGCTCTAGGAGTAAGGAGTAAGGAGTAAGAAAGGAAATGAAAATGCATAAATTTTTAAATTCGTATTCATGCTTAACATATTTTAGTTGAGGATTTTTGAGCGCGATTACTGTATAACCGGATTTTATATTATTAGTACCTCTGACTTGAGCAGGAGGTAATAAAATCCGAAATTTACTTTTGACAAACCTAACTTTGTATCACAACACTTTTAACTTCTACGTAATTCAGCCGTCAGCTTTCAGCTATCAGCTTCATTAACTTAAATTATATGCTTTGAGAACTCAAATTAATTGTTTTTGTGATTTAATTCTCTAGTTAAAAATGTAGTATAAGTTCAACTAAATTATTACTTTATTTATTTAAACCTCGTCCTTAAGGGCGGGCTTATTTAAAAAGCTGAGAACTAATCGCTAATAGCTGAATGCTTACACTTATACAGCTCTTTAGCTACAAATATAGCAGTCGAAATCAAGGTTAGGATATTTCTAAATCCTAAAACCCTTTGACAGTTTACTATTCCCTATTCCCTAGCCCGTACCGCTATAAGAATATACAAAAATAAAACTGATACCAAGCAAATAATTTACCAGATATCAGTTCTAAATAAAACTCAAAAATCCACAAATATTGATAACTTAACTACTGCCTAACTTGCTAATCCTTTACTAAGTAATTCATATAGAAAAGAGTTAATAAAGGTTAGTGCTAAAGAACCAATTAATGCACTCCAAAATCCCCAACGTAGTCGAAATCCACTTACTAACCAAGCTGCTAAACCAAAGATAATCAGATTAACAATTAAAGTAACTAAACCAGGAAGCAATATATTAACTGGCAAAGCCAAAGTCCCTAAAACTGGGCGTACAAATACATTCAACAACCCAAATATAGCTGAAGAAATCAAAGCAATATTAAAATCATCAATTTCTACTCCAGTAGGCAACTTAGAAATAATAAACAAACTAACAGCAGTAATCAACCACATAACAATCAGTCTAACAATTTCTTCGGTAGCCATTTTTTTCTCCTTAATTAACTAGGTATCAGCTTTTAGCGTTCAGCTATCAGCTTTTAGGAGCTATGGTTAAAATCCCTTTTCCGTTCCGGAATGCTCCGCAAATGCTCACTTTAAAAAAACAATTTTGCTGAGTGCTGAGTGCTGAACGCTGACA
>NZ_JAAHGT010001246.1 GCF_010672385.1 Okeania sp. SIO2F4 | reverse complement strand
TTATCAGCTTCTAGGGATGGAAGTGTGAGAATTTCCAGAGCAGACGGTAATCAGATCGAACTCCTAAAACCCCACCCAGGTGAACTTAAACAGAATCAAGTTCTGGCAGTAAGTTTTAGCCCTGAGAGCCAAATTTTTGTTATTGGAGACATTACAGGAAAAATCGAAATCAGGAAGCGAGACGGTAGCTTGCAGAATACTATTGAAGCACATAAACTTCCGGTTTTAGGATTAAGTTTTAGTCCAGATGGTAAGGTTTTTGCTTCAGGAAGTGGTGATGGAACAGCAAAACTCTGGAACATAAACGGGTCTCTAGAGCGAATTCTTCTAGATAATGATAATAATAATAGTAAATTACGGGTGTTTGGAGTAGCTTTCAGTCCCGATAAAGACCCAGACAAGCAAATAATTGCTGTTACAATTAACAACAATAAAGTCAAATTATTGAACAGAGATGGTAAACAACTGAAGGTTTTAAAAGGCCACAAGAGGTTAGTTAGAGCCGTAGCTTTCAGTCGTGATGGTAAGCTAATTGCTACAGCTAGTGACGATCAAACTGTGAAACTATGGGACACAAATGGTAAAGAACGGGGAACTTTTTATGGTCATAACGATCGCGTTATCGGATTAGCTTTTAGCCCTGATGGTAATAGAATTGCTTCAGCTAGCGATGACAAAACAGTTCTCCTTTGGGATGTGAATATTAAGCAAGAGTTACCAGAGTTAAGGGAATATACCTGCAACTGGATGCAGAACTATCTCAAGAATAACCCAAATATTGATGATAGCGATCGCCAGCTATGCAATAGCCAAAATAAATTAAAGACCTACTACAGGAAGTTTCGACAAAAGTTCAAAGAAATACACCGACAAATGGATGTAGGACTATCTCCAGAATAACCCAAATATTGATGATAGCGATCGCCAGCTATGCAATAGCATCAAGTCAAAAGTTAAAAATAATCTCTGATACCAAATCCTGATAATTGTCATTACAACTGGAACGAAATAGAAAAAAGCAATCTTATGAGTACAGAAAGTTGTATTTATATCAAATCCGGTTAATTCGGTATAAAAAAATGTTCCATCTTCACATAATGCCAAATCTTTCTATATTTCCCCATCCCCCCACCCTCCCCACACTCTATTATTTAATTACACCGATGCTACCGGATTTAATATTATTTATTGTAGCATAAGCGATCGCTTTTCTGCCAGAAAACAGGAGGGATAGAACGACCTTCCCCAATATGTTAAAATCAAATCAAAACCTCAATTACCAGGAGACAAACAATGGTAGCACTTCCCAAACCAGATAAAATGACCCCCAAGAATACTTTGACTGGGAGGAGAAACAACCGATTAAATATGAATATATGAACGGTCATATTTTTGCCATGACTGGGGGAACTATTCCTCATAATGAGATTAGTATTAATTTGGCAACGGCTTTAAAAAATCATCTGCGAGGTAAAGGGTATAAAGTATTAATGGTAGATGTCAAACTGGGACTATCCGAAAACGGACCTTTTTATTATCCTGATGTGATGGTAACTTGCGATGAAAGAGACCGACGTGCCACTAAAGTTATTTATCATCCTTGCTTAGTCGTGGAGGTTTTATCTCCAGGAACCGAAGCTTTTAACAGGGGCAAAAAGTTTAAAAATTATCGCAACATTTCTACTTTTAAAGAATACGTTTTAATTGACGCGCGAGAGATGGCGGTGGAGTGTTTTCGACTTAACGAAAAAGGTGTTTGGGAACTTTATAATTATGGGGAAGGTCAGGAAGTAACTTTAACTTCTGTAGATTTGAGCTTTCCCATTGAGATGCTTTATGAGGATGTGGTTTTGGAGGAAGTAGAGGAAGAATAGAGAGGTGAGGCTCACGGGGTGACAAGGTAGCTGAAAGCTATATATAGAGGTGGACTTATCAAATAAGCTGAAGAATAGTTCAACTAAAATCCCACTATTATTGAGAATAGATGGGGGTGTGGTGCGTTCGCGGAGCGTTGCGGAGCGCAGTATCGCGCCACACAGTAGCTTGATTATTTATTCAAATAACTGGCAAAACAGTTAAAAATCCGATCAAAAAGGGTTGGTAATTACAAATAAAAATTAATAAAAG
>NZ_JAAHGT010001245.1 GCF_010672385.1 Okeania sp. SIO2F4 | reverse complement strand
GGTGTTACATATCCATTAGTTGACAATATATTTGACTCAAAACACATAATATCTAATACACAAAAAAAAGTTTTTGCTAAAATTTTGACTGATGCAATTTCTGGAATTAATGTTTCACCTAAAGTAACTAATATTCCATTCTTAAGAGAGCTATATAGATGTTGTTTAGAGTTAAAATATATTTTGAATAATCAATCTAATAACAATAGCCTTTCTTATATTAAGATATTTCATTTAGCTCAAGTAGGAGATAATGGAGACAATCAAGAAAAACTAAACTCGGCTGGCAATGTAGATTTTTTATTTACGCGCATCATCTTAAAATCATCATTTGCGAGAATTGCTACTGCATCATTGGCTGGATATCCCATCAATGATGAGTTTATCCATAAGAGTATTCTTATGGGAATTAATAATCAATTATCTAATGACTTTGAAGGGTTTATTCAAGATGTTGCTAATGATGCTGCAACTCCATATACATTATTTCTTCAAAAAAAAATTGAAATTAATCCACTAATATTTACTTTTGATTATTATATTTTTTCCTCAAATTTTCAACTAGATAAAAAAGTATACATACAGGCTTGCTTACTAAGATTTGTAGAGACAATTAGAGAGTTTGTCAAAAATTATGGATTTTCTAAGTATCAAAAATTTATAGATGATTTGACTGATAATAATATACTTTACACAAATAGAAATTTATTTTACCAGCTTGGTGAGATAAGTAAATACAGTATTCATCTTCATCAAGAAACATGGATTTCTGAATATCTTGATAGCTGTGCAGAAAAATATGTATTGCAATATAAGGATAATAATTATTCATTTGATATATGGAAATTTAATGCTGAAGCCAGACCTTGGATAGAAAAGGTTATAGTTAATGAAAATGAACAACTAGATGAGCTAGAAAAATATGCATTAAGTGGTTTTTGCCACAGAAATAGACCTTTACTATGTCTTTTGATGGGAAAAATATATGGGCTAGATTTTGAACATTTAACTGGTTTAGTACGAGCAATAGAATATTTTCATTCAGCTTCATTAATACTTGATGATTTACCTACTCAAGATAATGCTTCTTTGAGAAGAGGTAAATTAGCTTTTCATAAAAAATATAGTCAAGCTGAGGCTCAAATAACTGCAGTTTCATTAATTGCCAAAGGTTATGATGAGCTGGAAAATATTCTAACCGATGATACTTCTAAGATCAAAATTATTCAATATGCTTCAAAAATTTGTAGTAATAATGGATTATGTTTAGGACAAATAAAAGATTTAAAATGTAGAGATAGTCAGGAAGTTAGTCTTGACGATCTAAAAGAAATAGCTTATCTAAAAACAGGTTTAGCGATTGAATTTTGCTTAGTTTCAGTATCAATATTGGCAAAGGATTCGGCAGAAAATATTGAAAAATTAAAACTCTTTAGCAAGTATATCGGTATAGCATATCAAATCAAAGATGACTTAAAGGATTCCCTGAGTATTTCAGAAACAGGTAAAGATCAATTTTTAGATCGAACCAACAAAAAAAGTTCTTCATTTTTGTACCTACTTGAACCTGTAAAAGCTAAGGAACTTTTAGACGACTACAAAAATTTCGCAATTGATACATTGCTGAAAATTGATTTAGACTTAAGCACTCTTCAGGAATTTATTGAACTTTTCTTTGCTTTTACCGACATAGAGGTTATCGACTGAAACAACTACAACTGAACAATCAAAAATTCTGGCCAAACTAAATCCTTTGTGGTTTGATGGGTATTTGGCTATCCAGTTTATTCTTTATATGCTCCGAAACAGTTATTGATTTTAGACTTAAGCATCCTTCAGGAATTTATTGAACCTTAATTCTTGCGAAACTAAATCCTGTGTAGTTTGATGGGTATTTGGTTATCCAGTTTATCCCCTATATGTTCCGAAACAGTTTATGAAAGATATAAATACTGAACCAGATAAAGTTGGTACAACAGAAGCAGCATTTCTTCTAAATATTTCTACCGCTAGACTCAGGTTACTTCTCAGGCAAGGTCGCCTCAAAGGAGCGGAAAAAGTCAAACGGTTCTGGGTAATTCCTTTAAATAGTAGAGGAATGCCAGAAATTACTCCTGGTCGTCGAGGTCCTCAAG
>NZ_JAAHGT010001244.1 GCF_010672385.1 Okeania sp. SIO2F4 | reverse complement strand
TGTTAGCTATATAGTAATCCTAAACGATTTGCTTGTTGAAAATTGTAGGGGTTTGGTCTCTAAATCCTGGCAGAAATGGAATTTGGAAACCAAGTCCTGTTAGATAAAATGATACAACTTCTGCCGAGATTGCTATATCCCTCTCTATAATAGAACTCCTAAGTGTATTTTTTACATTGATTTTCCTTTCTACAGCATTCCTGATCGCTGAAAAACTATACTATTCTAGTTGAATAAAAAGTCATGTATATGGGCAAGCGAACCCTGATAATTTTCATCATATCACAATTTTTGTGGGGATGCAACCGGATATTCTTTGAGGCGCGATTTTTTCAGGAGCTTCATAGAATGAAAATGTTGGTGATTTTCCACCCTAGGAGTGATGGATGGAAAGATTTGATGAGGCAAAAACCACTATATATTTTATTGGGAGTTTCACAACATGAAAATATTCCTCAATATTTGATGACCTCTGAGACAGGAAGTTTGGTTGAATAAAAAGTCATGTGTATAGGCAAGCGAACCCTCATAATTTTCATCATATCACAATTTTTGTGGGGATGCAACCGGATATTCTTTGAGGCGCGATTTTTTTCAGGAGCTTCATAGAATGAAAATGTTGGTGATTTTCCACCCTAGGAGGGATGGATGGAAAGATTTGATGAGGTAAAAACCACCATATATTTTATCGGGAGCTTCACAACATGAAAATATTTCTGATATTGCTCCTGGAGAAAATTCCTAAATATTCGATTATCTTAGAGCCAAGTTATTGATTATTTTCAAAGTCAACCAGATAAATTACTTATAATTTGTTGGTAGGGAGGAGATAGTTGAGATAAATTATGTAGTTTTCTCGGAAAAACAGTTCCTGAAATTCCTTTACCTCATCTGATGAAAAGTAAAACTAATTAATCAAGGATATATTTTTAATAAAATGACTACAGGAAATTTAATCATACTTTTTTGGGAGAAAGGAGATAGTTGAGATAAATTATGTAGTTTTCTCGGAAAAACAGTTCCTGAAATTCCTTTACCTCATTTGATGAAAAGTAAAACTAATTAATCAAGGATATATTTTTAATAAAATGACTACAGGAAATTTAATCATACGAGGAAATAAACTCAAACGTCAGAGAAAGTTAGATGAAGCCTTCGCGGAGCGTGGTGTTAGCCCTATCGCTCTCTATATACAAGCTATAGAATTAAATCCCGGTTTTGCTTTTACCTATTATGAATTAGGGGATGCTCTGGAAAAACAAGGTAATTTTGCTCAAGCCATTATTGAGTATGAAAAAGCTATTGAAGTGAATCCTAATATAGATTTTTTTCATCAGAGTCTGGAAACAATTAAAAGTAGGAAACTTGAGCAAAATCTTGATTTTACTTCCAATCAAATTAACCGTTTTTTTTTGTTGTGGGAATTTCCATGATTAAAAATGAGGAAGACGTTTTATAAACTTTCATTCGCCATAATTTGAACTATCTTGACTTTTTAGTATTAGCTGATAATGGTTCTACAGATAATAGTAGAAAAATAGTTAACCAACTAATGCAAGAAGGTTGAGACCTTTGTGTAATTGATGACCATAAAATGGCTTATACTCAAACTGATAAAATGACAAATCTCTACAGAAGAGTAGCTACATCATTCTTTCCAGAATTTATTGTTCCAATTGATGCAGATGAATTAATTCAGTCACCATCAAAAGAATCATTTATTAATTCACTTCAAAACATCCCTAAAAATGGGATAGGTCTTTATCCTTGGAAAACCTATATTCCTGAACCTACTAACACAAGTCATTTACTATCAAATTTTAAATACAGAAGAAAAAAAGAAAATCCACAGTATTTTAAAATCATTCTCAGAGCTAGTGTCTAATTGCATAAATTAATATATTTATTGAGCCAAGAAAAAAGCTTGAAACCTAAGGAAATTGAGAAAAAAAGAATATTACTAACTTTTGCAACTAAACACTAGCAGTAGTGTTAATTCTCAACTTAAAATCAATCAAGGTAGTCATGGAGTAACAAGCAAAAATGGCTATATTCCTAGTGTTGAATTATCAGATATTTGTCTAGCTCACTTTCCTATCAGAAGTTTTAATCAGCTTTTCAAAAAAATTTTACTAG
>NZ_JAAHGT010001243.1 GCF_010672385.1 Okeania sp. SIO2F4 | reverse complement strand
CTTCCCGATCTCGAGCATTAAACTTTGATGGGTTCTGTTTATAAACTTCGTTCGCTGCTAGAAAACTCTTCGGTGTTTCGATCTATTATCATCAAAATTTGTTGAGATACTCGATTCTGGCATTGCTTGATAGTCTGCTTGAGTAGAGAGTGTTTTTTGTAGGTCATAATAGTCATTCTGGAGTATTTTCAAATATGAAAGATTGACGCACTAAATAATTAGCATGAGTTTAAGAGATTTTTCGACAAGAAACACAGTCGGTCAATTTCAGGATCAAACCGATGTGTTGGCTGAATAATATGTCTCTCAACTAATCTCATAAATCAAGGGATTAAAATTATATTAGGATTCGAGAATTTCGGATTTTTTATTATTATTTAGTTTTGAATTCTTAGCTAACGTAACTATACCATTAAACATCATGATCGATAGTTATTAAATTTTGTCAAATATTTAGTAGCTATGCTTGTACAAATTAACTAAGATATTTGACATTGTTTGACTATATATGACCATATTTATGTACAACGTTTATTATACTAGAAAATCAAAAAGTATTGCCAAATTAAATCCTTATTACATCCTTTGTGGTTTAATAATAAATAGGTATAGTTTCCCTTATATGCTCCGAAACAGTTTATGAAAGATACAAATACTGAACCAGACAAAGTTGGTACAACAGAAGCAGCATTTCTTCTAAATATTTCTACTGCCAGACTCAGGTTACTTCTCAGGCAAGGTCGTCTGAAAGGGGCTAAAAAAGTTAAACGCTTTTGGGTAATTCCTTTAAATGGCCGAGGAATGCCAGAAATTACCCCCGGTCGTCGAGGCCCTCAAGGAACTTGGAATAAAGGATTCCGTACAGGTAATACTTTTATCCATGTACTGCGAAGAGAAATTGACCATAACCGAGACCACGGCACATCTCTTCCAGCCATTTCTGTCAAACAAGGAGACAGAAATGACCGTTGCCACGAAGTAGAAATTCTGGGAAATTGTAAAATCGTCTATCGACCTCATAAACCTAACAGAAGTCAAGCTGGTGGTGCCCGCCTGTGGATTGAAGTAGAGCCGGATGTGGAAATTATTCGTAAATTTTTCCGAGATACGGAACTAGACGAAAATCAACCTCAAGGTTCTAGTTAATTGAGAGTCTGATTTTTAAATTCAACTAATTTTTATCTATATTAAATAGTGGTGTCGGCTTGTTTAACTTTGAAGTTGGCATTGTAGATTGTTGTGCAAGTAATTATTATAGTATTTGTGGCAATACTAACCTTTAGAAAAATCATTTTTTTAGGGTAGGTGAGCGATCGCCTTCATATATTTGCTTGGGCAATTTTTCTCCCCCAGCCTCTAATTTATATTTTTTCTGAAGCAAATGTTTAGGCTAGAGGAAAATTTCCCAGATACTCAGATCGAGAAACTATTATGAATGACCACCTCCTCTATAACTCCTATTTCTTCTGTAGAGGCAGGCGTTTCGCTGCGCCACATGAAACGCCCCTACTACTCCCTACCTCAACAAAAGGCGTTGGTAATTGGTGGGATGATTTTCTAGTAGGGGTAATACCCATCACTTACTCTGGTTAAATATTTAGAGGTATTAGTGGGACTTACACAACTTAACTGGCCAAATTAGACTATAATGCTTGTAAATCAATAATTTTACGTCGAAGCGATCGCTCTTCTATGAGAGAAACAACCCCTGCTGCAATGCCCCCTTGCTTTGAAAAGTGGTGCAAACAGTTTGATGATTGTGGGAAAAACCTCACGGGGTGACAAGGTAGCTGAAAGCTATATATAGAGGTGGACTTATCAAATAAGCTGAAGAATAGTTCAACTAAAATCGAACTATTATTGAGAATAGATGGGGGTGTGGTGCGTTCGCGGAGCGTTGCGGAGCGCAGTATCGCGCCACACCCCCCACAGTAGGTTGATTATTTATTCAAATAACTGGCAAAACAGTTAAAAATCCGATCAAAAAGGGTTGGTAATTACAAATAAAAATTAATAAAAGAGAATATATTAGGCTTTGATCAAAACCAGATCGAACAAAAGTTGAGTCCATCTCAAATAATAACATTACAAATATTATTATACTTAACATCAGTACATAAAACCGTACAAATATCAAAATTAAGTACT
>NZ_JAAHGT010001242.1 GCF_010672385.1 Okeania sp. SIO2F4 | reverse complement strand
AAAAAAAGAATGGTATACTTACTCAAGACTTCAATTATTAAGTAATAAATAAGTAATAGCAATGTTTTTAACTATTCCTTTATAAATAGTGAAGATATTTTATATGATGTCCAGATCATTAGTGATGAAAAAGTTTTTGTTTGTAGTTGGGCTTTAGCCCGTAAAATATCTATCTTTTTACTCAAATTTTACTACGACCTTTTATTATAACTACAGGACTTACGCAGGCGAACCTAGAAACCGGGTTTTTTCGTCAATATTTATTGTTAAAAACAATGATGTATCCTAAAAACCCGGTTTCTTTGCCTAATATAGAATCCGGATAATTAGTATAGCCAAGTCATTGCGACTGGAACGGAGTGGAAGGAAGCAATCTCAGGGGTGTGCGGAGATTGCTTCCTATCGTCGCAATGACGACTATTCAATCGGATTCTATATAAGTCCTGAACTATTTAAAAGAAAGTAGGGACGTTGCATACAACATCCCTACTGAGTTATCATTTGCTAGCGGATTTCATATTACATCTGAAAATTATCAACTTCTCCCTGACATATCCACGCTCCCCAAAAATAGGGATGAGCTAATGGTTTACTGTCAATTTCCAGATTATTTCCTAAATTTAATTCTGCTAAAATATCGCGACCTAATTGACTTTTTTGTAACTCTCCAACAGTAACATTAATAATATATTTCTGAGCTTTTTTCAATGCTTGGGCACGACCAATACCTGCTTTTAAATAATCTAAAAATTGCTCCATTAATAACATGGTTGCTAATGTCGGTACGCTCCACAAACTCATTATTAATGTTTTACTGCCAGCAACGGCAAATGCACGACGCAACCCGAAAACTCCTTCTCCCGTTTGCACGTCTCCTAACCCGCTTTGACAGGCAATTAAAATGGTGAGGTCTGTTTCCCAGAGGTCAATTCCCGCAATATCTTGAGCAAATACCATTGTTGGGAAATCTGGAGGTAGTTTGCCGCCTGAAAACCAGGTGTTGGCTCCAGTAAAAGCAACTGCCGAACGCATCATCGGGTTTTCGACTTTTGCTTGGTGGCGGTTTGGTTTGAAGATTTCAAATTCCATGTTATTAACTGGGGGTTTTGCTGAAGTGGTGCTTATCTGTTGTTTCACCAGAGAATATATAGCTCCCAACCATTCTCTGATTTCATTATCTAAATCTTCCACGTTTCGCCACGCTTCAATAATTGCCACAAACTCCTCATCAAGGAAACCATAATTTTTTGCTAATATCTCTGCTTCTTTTTCCTGGGGACATTTCAGCAACTCTATCAACAAACGCAGATATTCCTTATTTCTCTGGGAGTAATAACCATGGGTAGCAAGTATGAGGAGTTTGGGAGATTGACATTTGAGTAGGCGATCGCCTGTTGCCTCATTTTGCAAGAAAGGTTTGACTCTTAACTGTTGCGCAATAGTTTCGGCAAAATCACCCGTTGCTTTCACTCGTTCAAATTTTACACTGGCAAGAGTACCGAACATTTGACTAACATTCAGACCTGAAACAGCCATATTTGACTCTGGTTGTGCAATACCTGGATCGTGCTGAGGCCAATCAAAATTAGGATCGGCGATAATTAATGGTTGGTTTGCCGTACCCTTTGTTTTGATGCGACGGCGCAATAATTCTCGCCCGACGCTGACATAACTAATGTTGTACTCATCCTGCAATATTGTTGTCTCATCATCCTCTGGCAATATCTGAAATGGCACCAAGTTTAAATCCCCATCGGGAGCTATTACCAAATTACTGCAACCTGCCAACTTATCCCGCAATTTATCAAAAACTGCCTCTCGTAGTTGCTTACCTGGTTGGGAGTCATAGACATAATATTTTGCCGGTGTTTCAGTCGAGTCGGGTTCATCATCCCACATATTCAAAGTTGCTCCCATTGGAGATCCCCCCCTTGCCCCCCCTTGTGAAGGGGGGAAACTGTAAACAGAGTTAGACTTAGATCCCCTTTCCATCTTAGCCCCCCTTTCTAAGGGGGGTTGGGGGGAACTGCTACTATTTTGAGACCCCTCTTGTGAAGAGGGGAAACTGTGAACAGAGTTAGAGTTAGACTTAGACCTAAACTCCCTTTCCATCTTAGCCCCCCTTACCAAGGGGGGTTGGGGGGATCTCCCAA
>NZ_JAAHGT010001241.1 GCF_010672385.1 Okeania sp. SIO2F4 | reverse complement strand
CTACTCACTCCTGACTCCTTGAAATAGCCTAAGTATTTGTAGCAAAAATTTTAGTATTTCATATAACTTTGAGAAACTTCCGGGGTCATACCATTTCTCATGCATTCTTGCTATATCTGATTGGGTGGGGAAGTGTGGGGAGGAAAGGAGGTGGGGGGGAGAGGTTAACAGTAGGGGTGGTGGTACTCGCGTAATGGTAGGGAGAGTGGGGGGAGTGCGGGGAGTGTGGGGAGAAATTATAGCGGTTTTCACTCATGTTGACTACAGACAAAATATAAGTATGTTTGAAGTTTAATAATTACAGACCTAATAGCTGTATTCTATGTTAATGAAAACCGCTATAAAAAATATATATCTTCAGCATTACAATGCAGGACTACCAAAGCAGGAATAATAATTACTAACCGACTAATAATTGTCAAAAATAGACTTTAAATCTTGCTAATACCAATTCACTTTGAAGATGTCACAAATAGTTTCAAACTTTAAATATCAAATAATTGCCTCAAACCTTTCTCTTGTCAAAGTTTTTAGCCTATCCAATCTAACTTCAGAATTCTGAATTCAGAATTCTGTCAAATGGTATAACTATTTAACTGTTGAAGTATAGGCGAAGTATACCATTAATGCATGGTAATATCAAATCCGCTTGATTGGACATAAAAAAATTATCCAATCGTCATAACTACTCAATCTTTGTAATTCTTTTCCCTCCTGACTCCTGACTCCTGACTCCTGACTCAATTACGACTTAATCAATCTATAACTGTTTAACCGGATTTGATACAATTGGTATAAAACACACAAAAATCACCTTTTGCAATAGAGCGATATCCTTAGCAGTGGGAAAACGTTTTTCTACTGCTGTTTCTGTTATCTTTTAGGTTGGGATAATTAATCACTATAATTTCTGATCCAAGAGACTGCACTCTTAACATCACTAACTTGTTCTCCTTCAGGAAGAGACGGACGTTGTATCATCACTACTGGAATTCCTAATTCTCCTGCAGCAATAATCTTAGCGTAGGTAGCATCACCACCACTATTTTTACTGACGATCGCCTCAATCTCATATTTTTGCAAAAGCGATTGCTCTTCTTCCAGAGAAAAAGGTCCCCGCTCAGTCAGTATTTTTCCTGGAGGTACTAAACTATCTGGTTGTGGTATATCGAGCGCTCGTATTAAAAACCAGATATGTTTGAGATGAGCATAACTTCCTAGCTCTTGCCTACCAATACTCAGAAATATTCGTGAACCTAATTCTGGTAAAACTTTCGCAGCAACTTCGTTACTTTTAACCTCCAACCAGCGATCGCCTTCGATCTTTTTCCAAGCAGGACGGACTAACATTAAACGGGGAATATTTAGTTGTGAAGTAGCGATCGCTGCATTCCAGGAAATTTTTGATGCAAAAGGATGAGTTACATCAATTAGCAAATCTATTTTTTGCTCTCGTAAATAGTCTGTCAACCCAGACACACCACCAAAACCACCAATGCGTGTAGGTGTGGATGTGATAATAGGTTGACGAGTGCGACCTGCAAGAGAGTTTATTACCTCCAACCCTGGTATAGTAGAGGCTAAAGCTGTTAATTTCAAGCTATCCCCAATACCACCGAGAATAAGCACTCGTTTGTCTTTTGCCATAGTTATTTCAGCGATCAGTTATCAGTTATCAGTACCTTCAACTTAGTTGTCAAACTTGAAATCCGGATTTTTTTATCCCTTTGAAAATGTAGGTTTGATACCTTATTTCTTGGTTAAAAATGAGAAGAAAACTTAAACGTAGGATAGTATTTTTCAGGCATTTAAACAAATGGATGGTGGTGCATAGTAATGGTATTGGAAGTGTGGGGGGTGTGGGAAGTGTGGGGAGTGTGGGAAGTGCAGGAAAAAAATGTATATTCTCACCATCACTATGGAGGACTACCAACAAATGATGCTAAGGTTTTCAGCAATTAACAATGAACAATTAATAATTAATAATTACCCCTTCTTAAAACTATTGAGGATTGACTAATCATGAAAATTTTTGATTTATCCCCTTAAAAGGCTATCCCTTATCAGGAACTCCTGAAAACCTTGTGGGAGTGTGGGGAGAGGGGGAATTCATTAATGGATAATGGATAATGGATAATGGATAATTACCTCTCCCTAAAAG
>NZ_JAAHGT010001240.1 GCF_010672385.1 Okeania sp. SIO2F4 | reverse complement strand
TTCAGAAGTAATAATTTCAGAAGTAATAATTTCAGAAGTAATAATTTCAGAAGTAATAATTTCAGAAGTAATAATTTCAGAAGTAATAATTTCAGAAGTAATAATTTCAGAAGTAATAATTTCAGAAGTAATAATTTCAGAAATAATAATTTCAGACTTTTTATCTAATCTTTAAGTATTCAGCTAACTTACAGTCAGCTAGACTCTTACAGAAGAACTACATTATCACCTTGGGAAAGAATAAAGCAATTACTAAGATTAGCTGATTACCTTTTGATTCATAAGTTAGGAGAAATGGGAATTCTAGAGTGGGGTAGGAGTAATAATTGTCCCTTAATTTTTCCGCCCTTGTCTGCTCAAAATGCTAACTTTTTGAGGTTGAACGACCGAAAAGCTTGCACTTTTTTCACATAATAAAGGCTAAAGTATTTACAGATAAAGGCTTTGTCAGTTAATCAGCAAGCCCTATTTAAGCAATATTAAGTTTTGATAAATTGGCTAGCTATTACCACAAATAAGCTGTATAAGTTAGTTTTAGTTTTTGGAATTTAATAATAATGACTATAAATATCGGCATAATAGCAGCGATCGCCTATGGTATATTAGCCATTGTTGGAGGCATTATTGGATATACGAAAGTAGGCAGCAAAATATCCTTAATATCTGGTAGTGTCAGCGGTTTGCTACTAATTATTAGTGGGATTATTCAGCTAATAGGAATAAATTGGGGTTTAATATTTTCTATAGTTATTACAACTATTCTAGTAATTACATTCATTATCCGCTTAGTTAAAACCCGTAAAATGATGCCTGCGGGGTTAATGATTTTAACTGGTATTGCTGCTGTAGCAGTTATGGTATATCAAATTAGTCTGAATAATTCAGCCACAATTTAATCAGTTATCAGTTATCAGTTATCAGTGATGTAAGTAACACTTGCTTTGGAGTGTTTAAGAAACCGGGTTTATGGAAGGTAGATATTAGTATGGCGAACTATTTAATAAACCCGGTTTCTCTGCTTTTTTAGCTGAAAAACTTGCACTTTATTTTCGTCATAAAAAGTGCCAGCTTTTAGGTAACTCAGATTCAAAAAGTTAGGATTTTGACCAGACAAGGGCGCAGTTATTCCCACTACATTCCCTGTAATTCCGATTCCCATAAGACTCCTGACTCCTACCCTCACCCATAAAACTTTTTCAGCAAACCCTAATTATTAATTATTAATTATTAATTATTCATTATTCATTATTTACTTGTGGCATTACCGGATTAATCAACCCATTAGCCGTACCAAAAAGATTAATTGGACTCTTACCATCAGTAATCAAAACACTCTGAAGACCAAGCCCCTCTAACAACCTCGCCTGCATTTCTGGGCCAGCCTGAGCGATCGCCCGAATAGTCTCAGTCCCCAAAGCCTCCACTTTTTGCTGAAACTCAGTAGCAGTAATTTCAGCCATTTGCCTTGCCTTCTCAATCTCTAAATTATTCAGTGTCTGCTGATGGGCCAACTCAGTCTCCTGACGCGCCCTCAACTGAGCCATTTCCGCCTCATGGCGAATCCGTGCTGCCTCTACTTCCTGCTGCGCCAAATTCACCGCCAACTGACCTTGAATTTGAGCAGCTTCCGCTTTTGCTCTAGCCTCAGGACCAGCTACACCCGTCGCCTCAATAGCAGCATTTTCCGCCTCCAACTCCAATAATTGTTTCCGCTCTACTTCCGAAGCACCCCTATCTACAATTATCTGTCGCTCCAACCTTGCCTTAGCCTCCTGTTCAATTCTTTCAGCATCTCGATGAGCAGCAGCTTCCTGAGCATCAGTCGTAATTTGAATTGCCAGTTGTACCGACTTCTGCAAACTCTTCAATGTCTCCTCATCAACTGGCTCCACCAACTGAATATCAATATTAGTCACCACCAAATTATTGGCTCTAAATCTAAATTCATCCCTAATTCTCCCTTCCTCATCCTGGCCAAACACAGCCTCCCGAATAATGCGAGCCGAGTTACGGTGAAACTCATCAAACTTTTGCCCTGCCACAGCCCCCCGCACCCGAGAAGCGATCGCCTTACAAGCATCCCCCACAAAATCAGGCACGTAAACTACCAGGCATCATAATCTTTGATTTGATGCTGGCTTTTAGTAGCCCTCTAGCATATCCCA
>NZ_JAAHGT010000124.1 GCF_010672385.1 Okeania sp. SIO2F4 | reverse complement strand
GAGTTTGTTCAGTAGATGTAGTAATAAATCTTGGTCAAGCTCCTCTATTTTGCTATTTTCTAGTTGTGTAATAATTTCATATTCTGTCAATTGGTCTGCTGTATAGTTTTCCAGACCAATAGATAAATAAATTAAATGTAATAAGTTATGAATATCAGTGGGGTGAATTTCCCGAATATGTTGTCTTATTGCCCAAGCTACAGAATAATCTTCTGTTGTTGCTTGTCTATTTGCTTCTGTTGTTAATATCTGTACTAATTCTTCCGTCCATTGTTCAACCTCTTCTAATTCTCCATCTGCCATACCTAAGAGCCAAGTTGTTTGTGCTTCTTCTTCTTTTCCTTGAAGTAGTAGAATTAAACCTAACTGCCAATAGTTTGATTTATGGCTAGGGTCGGTGTTTATTGCTTGTTCATATAAACTTGCTGCTTTTTGATAATTTCCTTTTTTTAAATAAACATCAGCTTCTTGTTGCCAAGATGTTAGGTTGCTGGTGGTATGGTTGGAGGACATAATATGAGTAATTTAATGAGTATTAATTAGGACTTACGCAGATACAACATATATAGCGTTAAAAACTATAACGTTATAGTTTTTGCACTCTATATATAGTACCTTTGCGTAAGTCCTGTTAATGCAAAATAGGTAGCACTTAAAGCACTACCTATTTTTAAGTTTGGAATTTTGTTAGTTACGCAAACCGTCGTTAAAGCGTAAACTACAGCTAAGATTGCGATGGTTTGATCGTCAATTATAATTCATTTGGGTAGGGATCTCCACATTCTACGACTTCACCAAGGCCACCAAAACCAGTAGCTGGGTCTGTTGATGCCGTTTCTGACTCACACAGACGGGTTTGAGAAGTTAGATCACTTTGATCATCAGCTGGATCGACTCGTTCTAGAAAAACTAGACCTGCATAATATTTCAAACCGTTCGCTGCCTTGTCAGTAAATGAGTTAGCTCCAGCATTAGTACCATCGCCGCCTGCTTCTAGGCTGTATGTATAGTTACCGGTAGCAGTCCTAATACCTAGACCTAGCTTTCCTATCTGCTCGATTTCGTCGATAAAGCTACCTTTCTCTACAAAATAAGCTTGCTGACCTTTGCTAATAGAACCGATATACTGCTTTGCTTCAGACTGCTTCGCCTTATTAGCTTGGTTTAAGAAAGAAGGCAACGCAATAGCAGACAAAATACCAATAATAATGATAACCACCAACAACTCAATCAGAGTAAAACCCTCTTCCTTTCTCTTCTTAGCAACGTGCTGTAAGAACTTAGCCTTAAATTCAGTTTTCATTTTTTCTCCTATAAAAATTGGACTAATAATTTTTATCCCATGAATCTAACTTACCCACCTTGGCAAAAATTCATATCATCCCCCAGGAAATTTTTTCAGTAGGTTGGGTTGAGGGACGAAACCCAACAGAATTAATCCAACACCAACAGGACTTACACAAAATGGGTTGAGGGACGTAGCAAGATCCCGAAGGGTAACCCAAAACCAATAAAATTGCTGCCCATCTACTTAAATAATGGGATTGCTTCGTTCCTCGCAATGACAAGCCAAAAGTAGGTTGGGTTGAGGGACGAAACCCAACACCATTAACCCAACACTAATAAAGGTTTGTTGGGTTTCACTATCGTTCTACCCAACCTACTGGACTAGACTAATTAAGATTGCTTCGTGCCTCGCAATGACGTTTAGGGCTAGTCATTGCGACTGGAACGGAGTGGAAGGAAGCAATCTCGTGGGACTTATGAGATTGCTTCCTATCGTCGCAATGACTATTGTTCAACCGGATTCTATATAAAAGCCAACTTATCAAGAGAGTATTAAAGAAAGCCAGGTTTGTCATTGCGAGGCGAGGGCTTAACAAATTAAACTTCTGGGGAAAGCATTTTCTAGCCGAAGCAATCTCTTCAATGGACTATCTATGCTAACCTACTAGAATAATGGGATTGCTTCGTTCCTCGCAATGACAAGCCAAAAGTAGGTTGGGTTGAGGGACGAAACCCAAAACCATTAATCCAAAACCATTAACCCAACACCATTAATCCAACACCATTAACCCAACACTAATAAAGGTTTGTTGGGTTTCACTATCGTTCTACCCAACCTACTGGACTAGACTAATAAGATTGCTTCGTTCCTCGCAATGACATTTAGAGTTAGTCATTGAGACCGGAACGGAGTGGAGGGAAGCAATCTCTAGATTGTCCAATAGAATAATGAGATTGCTTCGTGCCTCGCAATGACGTTAAAGGGTAGTCATTGCCACGGTCACGGAGTGGAGGGAAGCAATCTCTAGATTGTCCAATAGAATAATGAGATTGCTTCGTGCCTCGCAATGACGTTAAAGGGTAGTCATTGCCACGGTCACGGAGTGGATGGAAGCAATCTCTAGGCCATCCAATCTTGATTTGTGAGGTCCTTGCTTTGGTTGCTTTTGTCTCCACCCCATCACAACTGAACTACCATTACGAAAGAAGTTCTAAGTTCGTAGTTGGGCTTCAGCCCAAGGATAATACATTATGGGCTAAAGCTAAACTACAAACAAAGACTTGAAGCGATCGCTATTTTGTCCTAACTAGGTCTCACCGTCACTCCAACTTTCAATCCCAAAGATTCTAGGGCGTGTCTGCAAAAGATTAAATTCTATTTCACCCGTTTCTTTAAGTTTTTCGTCAAATATTGCAAGATTTTGATAAACATCGTCGGAAACAAAATTAAATCCTCTTCTGGCTTCTATCACATTAGAGAAAGCTTTTTTGATCATTTTTGGATCGCCTTCTTCTAACACAACCTCAAGATAAACTGCTGCTTCTGAAGGTTCTTTTAAAGATTCAATGCTCGTAGTAGGGCTTCAGCCCGATAGCTAGTAGGTTGGGTTGAGGGACGAAACCCAACACTAATAAAGGTTTGTTGGGTTTCACTATCGTTCTACCCAACCTACTAACTACTAAGTTCGTAGTAGGACTTCAGTCCAAGGATGATAGATTAGGGCTAGAGCAAAACTACAAACTGAAGGTTCTTTTAAAGATTTAATGCTCGTAGTAGGGCTTCAGCCCGATAGTATATTAGGAGGGCTAAAGCCCTACTACGAACAATGCTCTAAAAGCACATATAAAAATGGGTCTAAAGTATCCAATAATTCCCTAACTTCCTCCCAACACCTATCCTTGCTCACCGCTTCTAAAGTAATCGGGTCTAATGGTCTAATCTTGACCAACCGTTCTACCAAAGATTCTACAGTACAGACCCCATCCCACAAAGGCAACAGACAAACAGCAATACTACTATCTATATGAATAGGTGATAAGGTGGGCAACTTCACATAATTACTAATCTCAAAAGGTTTATGGTTATTGATACAGTTAATCAAATCCTCTCTAGCTTGAGAATTTCGCAACTGAGGATGGAGATGTACCTTGGCCTTTTGCCAATCAGAGTCAGTCCATTCTGAAACTGGCACAAAAGATTGACCTTTTTGGGGATGACCACACCAAAAGTCCAACAGACGGTGCATGGGTTGTAAAAGTTCAAATAAATGTAGTCGTTCCTCCACAGAAATTTCTGGCAAACTCATTCCTAAAAAAGCTGGCAAATCATCCTCACTTTTAAACAAATCCATTATTTCCCACTGTCGCCATTTCACCATATTAATAAACTCTAGATCGGCACTTTTTAAAGCAGCAAAAACTTCCGGGATAGTAAAACCTTTATCTCCCAGTAATAAATAATTACTCAGTATCCATTCTTCATTTTTTGCCCTTTCCGGCTTCCAAATTTGCCGTTTAAGAGTAATTGAGTCTTTCAAAGCATCCAAAGTTTCTCGTGCTAGTTCCATTTCCATTTCTCCAGGATTTTCATTCATTAATCCCATCATTTGAAAAACTTCTTGCACCTTAAAATAGTTATGACGTTGGAGGGAACTATGGAGATTTGTTCTAATAATTCCATCGGATTTTAAAACAGATTTCATTCCCTGTAAACCAGCAACTATATCTGGCAATAAATACAGAACTTCATCACAATTAATATAGTCAAACTCTAAACCTAAACTTGGCAATTCTTCTATAAGCAAAACATGAAATTCGGCATTATCAAAACCATGATATTTCAGACGTTGCCGAGCTAATTCTACAGACTTTTCCGAAATATCAATCCCGACTATTTTCGCCCCTGGATTTGCTTCTGCTAAGACCAATGCTTTATAACCACTGCCACATCCCGCATCTAAAATGACTTTATCTTTGGTTTCTATAACTTTTTGATTTCTCAGATAATATGGTGTGACAAGATTATGAATAAAAAGTGATTCATAGTCATCCTTAGGAGATTTTTCTACAGGTATTCTGGGATAAGTTACAAAATCAAATTGTTGACGAATTTTTGCTTGTAATTCTGATTCGGGATGATTCATTTCAGTTATCAGTTATAGCGCTAGGGAATAGGGAATAGGGAATAGGGAATAGAGAATAGTAAACTGTCAAAGGATTTCAGGACTTAGAAATTTCCTAATCTTTGCTTCGAGTGCTATATCAGTTATCAGTACCTTTGGTTCAGCCATAGTCTTGAGATACGTATGGTGGATATTTTTTTCATCCCTTTGAAAGGGAAGCTTTGAGACCTTATTTTTTGGTCAGAACAGTTTTAGGAAGTTTATTTACTATAGCCATTTTGAGTTGAATTTGGTAGTTATATTTCTGAGAGAATATTTATAGCAATACTAAATAGGTTGTAACATTTTTTGACATCCTCCCGACGTTGCTCTACGAGACAACGCGGGATTCCCATCCATCAATCGAACAGACGCTCGCTGAACGAAAGACTCAGGGTGGGTAGACGACTCATTGCTGCTTGCTGGCTTTTTACGACCAGTCTTACGACTGCTCCTCGTCTTGTTTAATGTCTCGGACTGCCCCGCCCGCGACTATACCAAAAAGTGATAGCTGTACAGGATTTTCTGCTACTGTTTCTTTGACTGTTTCAACCTTGGTTTTTGGTTGAACAACTTCTAAAATATTCAGTGCAGCATTGACATCTCTCCATACGAAACGTACCACAATTGAGACAAGTCCATTCTCTAACATTTAATTCTTTTTTGCCACCACGAAAACCACAATTAGAGCATTTTTGAGAAGTAGGTTCCCAACGGTTAATTACCCTAAACTCACGACCATACTTTTCACATTTAGTCTCAGTCAAAGTCCTAAATTGTCTCCAACCGTGTTTCACTAATTGCTTTGGCTAACTTGCGATTACGAATCATGCCAGAAACCTTCAAGTCTTCTAATACAATTGTGTCATATTTTCTAACTAAATTAGTAGACAATTTGTGTAGAAAATCTGTACGAATATCCTTAATTTTGGCGTGTAGTCTAGCTATTTTCAGCCTGCGTCTTTCGCGACGTTTACTACCTGGCTCAGTCTTGGCAAACTTTCTTTGAAACTTAGCTAACTTTTTCAAGTTCTTTTTAAGAGGTTTGGGAGCTAATATTTTCTCTCCATGTAAGGACGTTGCATGCAACGTCCCTACTGTTGCAAATGTCGAAATACCTAAGTCTATTCCGATTGAATTATCAATTTTAGGCAGAGATTCAGGACTAATTTCTACTATAAAACTGGCAATGCTAGGGCGATTAGCTGCATCTCTAATAATTGTTAGAGATGTAGGTTTACTAGCTAATGGTCTTGACCAAACTATTTTGATCTTACCTACTTTTGGTAAATAGATTTTATCTTGGCTAACTTGATAATTAGCACCTACAAATCTTGCAGTTTGCTTTGACCTTCTTGACTTAAATAATGGTGGTTTAACCTTAATTCCTTTCCTTTTACCAGTACAACTATTAAAGAAGTTTTTGTAACTTTGGTCTAAATCTTTTAATGATTGTTGTAATGGAGTGAATCGCTACTTCTTTCAACCAAAGCAATTCTTTCTTGGCTTGTGTTATGAATTGTTTGGTTAAATCAGTATATGATGGCTTTTTTATACCGTTAACATACAGTTGATTGCAATGTGCTAAACTTTGGTTCCAAACATATCTACAACATCCAAATAATTGATTTAATGCGCGTTATTTGGACATGATTAGGGTAGATACGATATTTATATCTAGCTTTCAATGTTTTCCACCTATTACTAACACGCTCGTAGTGTTATTATGGCATGGGATGGCATTCCCATACGACGCTCCCTTACAGGAGAGCGCGGGTATAAAAGCCAACATTAGATAAAATAATTTTCATTATCAAAGTCCTAATTCTTTCTATTGATAATGGATAATTGATAATGAAAGAATTTGACATCCTCCCGACGCTCCCCTACGGGAGAGCGCGGGATTCCCATCCATCAAAACAACCGAAGTTGAATTGACTCAGGGCGGGTAGACGACTCATTGCCATCAACTACCTTTTTACGGGTAGAATTACGTCGGCTCCTCGTCTTGTTTAACGTCTCGGGCTGCCCGCCCGCGACGACAGCCTCCTGCGGAGGAGCTACGCTAACAAAAAGTGATAGTTGTACAGGTGTTTCTAATGCTTCAGTTTTAATTACATCAACCTTGGTTTTCGGTTGCACAACTTCTAAAATATTGATAGCAGCATTCACATCTCTGTCATGTTTTGCCCCACAGTTGAGGCACGTCCATTCACGGACATTTAATTCTTTTTTGCCTCCACGGAAACCACAACAACTGCATTTTTGACTTGTCGGCTCCCATTTATTTATTACTCTAAACTCACGGCCATATTTCTCACATTTTGCCTCTGTTAAGGTTCGGAATTGTCGCCATCCTAAATCACTAATTGCCTTAGCTAATTTGTGGTTACGAACCATGCCAGAAACATTCAAGTCTTCTAATACAATTGTGTCATATTTTCTAACTAAATTAGTAGACAACTTGTGTAGAAAATCTGTACGAATATCCTGAATTTTCGCGTGTAGCCTAGCTATTTTCATCCGACGTTTCTCACGGCGTTTACTACCTGGTAAACTTTTAGCAAATCTTCTTTGAAACTTAACTAATTTCTTAAGGTTTTTCTTAAGAGGCTTGGGAGCTAATATTTTCTCTCCATTGCTCAATGTAGCAAATGTCGAAATGCCTAAATCTATTCCGATTGAATTATCAGCTTTAGGCAGAGATTCAGGATTAGTTTCTATGACAAAACTAGCAAAATAGCGATTAGCTGAATCTCTAATAATTGTTAGAGATGTAGGCTTACTAGCTAATGGCCTTGACCAAAATATTTTGATTTTACCTACTTTGGGTAGATAGATTTTATCTTGATTAATCTGGTAATTAGCACCAACAAATCTGGCAGTTTGCTTTGACTTTCTACTCTTGAATTTAGGTGGTTTTACCTTAAGTCCTTTTCGTTTACCTTTGCAACTATTGAAAAAATTTTTGTAAGCTTGGTCTAAATCTTTTAATGATTGTTGTAATGGAGTTGAAGCAACTTCTTTCAACCAAAGTAATTCTCTTTTAGCTTGTGTTATGAATTGTTTAGTTAAATCAGTATATGAAGGCTTTATAATACCATTAATATACAACTGATTACAATGTGCTAAACTTTGGTTCCAAACATACCGACAACAACCAAATAATTGATTTAATTTAGTTATTTGGACATGATTAGGGTAGATACGATATTTATATCTAGCTTTCAATTTTATCGACCTGTTACTAATATTAGTTGCTATATTATAGCATGGGTTGGTATTCATCCCGACGCTCCCCTGCGGGAGAGCGCGGGTCTTCTACCAACATTTAGATAAAAATTGCTTTTTCGTTCTTGAAGTAGTTATATTTCTTACAGAATATTTATTTTAACATCACAAATTATGAACAATAAAATAATTTTCATTCTCAAAGTCCTAATTCTTTCTGCGGGACTTTCTCTACTCATAAAATATGGTGGCCCTTATCTGTCTATTTCCTCCACGGCCATTAACGCTCTAATTGCTGTACTTATCCCCCCAATATTTATAGGAATATTATTAGGATGGCAACTTTTGCAACAAGTTGAGAATGTGGAATGAGCGATCGCTATAAAACAAGGTAGGAGCAATTTTAGCTAAACCGTCGAGAAGCCTCACGCTATATTTGAAAAATTGGCGTGAGATGAATCGGCGGTAAATTAATGGGGCATTGAACCCCATTAATTTACAAATATTGTTTTTTGTTCAAAACTCAAAAATTGATGTTATCATAAAAAAGATCAAGGTGACGTTTATAGTAATGCGGACCGCTTACCAGTACAAGCTTAGACCCAATAAAGACCAAATTGCCACCATAGAATTCTGGTTTGATTTATTGCGTCGGCAGTACAACTATCGACTAGGGGAAAGATTTTCTTGGTGGGAAGAAAACCGTTGTCCGGTTAATGCTTGCCCGTTAATAATGCCAATTCCTCAACTAAAAGATAATCCAGATTATTACTCTCAGAAAAAGGATTTGGTAAATACCAAAGATAAATTTCGGGAGTACAAGCGAATTCATTCTCAGGTATTGCAAGATTGTATTAAGCGGGTAAAACTAGCCTTTGATAGATGGTTTAAAACAGATAAAAATGGTAAAAAATTAGGCAAGCCAAGGTTTAAAGGAAAAGGTCGTTATCATAGCTTTACTTATCCTCAAATCAAGCAAGATTGCATTGAAGAAAATAAGATTAATTTACCCAAAATAGGTAGGGTAAAGTTGATTCAACATCGACCATTGCCAGAGGGTTTTAACATTAAAACTGTGACGATTAGCCGTAAAGCCGATGGGTATTATGTGACTTTATCGTTGGAAGATAAATCGGTTCCCTCATTTAACTGTGATGTCAAAGCTACATCAGAAAACACTCTGGGAATCGATATGGGACTCAAGGACTTTCTGTTAACAAGTGAAGGAGAGTCGGTTCCAATCCCTCAATATTATCGCTCATCTCAGAAGCGATTAAAAACTCTACAAAAACGTTTATCCCGTAAGAAAAAGGGCAGCAAAAGATGGCTAAAAGCTGTCAAAGCTGTGGCTAAACAACATAAAAAAGTAGCCGACAAGCGCCAAGATTTTCATTTTAAAACAGCTAATGAATTATTATTAAAAGCGGATGTTATTGCCCACGAAAACTTAAATATTAAAGGATTGGCAAAAACGAGATTGAGTAAATCAATTAACGATGCTGCTTGGGGACAATTTCTAACTATTTTAACTGTCAAAGCTGAGAATGCTGGACAGAAAACTATAGCAGTGAACCCTCAAAACACTAGCCAAGACTGCTCGAATTGTGGTGAAAAAGTCCCGAAAGAATTGTCGCAAAGAACTCATTCTTGCCCACATTGCGGTGTTGTTATTGACCGCGATGTGAACGCAGCAATAAACATAAAAAAAAGGGCGGCAGGGCATTCCGTCCTTAAAGCTCGTGGAGTCCGACGGGGTACTGGGACTACGAAACGAGAAGCCCACGCCATACCTTAAGGTTGGCGTGGGAGTATGTCACAATAACCTTGCAATTCCCACTGAGTCCATAGATTACTAAAACTAGGTATTGAAGTACCACTAATTGCTAGCCTAATAATAAAACTTGCATCTATACAAATTATTTTTTTGTCATTCGTTCTCTCCATCCAGAAAGCAAACTTTCATCAATTGTTCTGTACGTTCTTCTCTTATTTTGATAATCAATTCTTCAGGAGTTATTTCTAATGCTTTTCTTCCTCGACGCTTTTGTATTTTATTTCCTAGTTCTTGGAGTTTTTGCAATGTGTTTTGCCTTTGATAACCCTGAAGTTCAGTCTCTAATAAAGTTCGTTCTTCTTCTGGAAGAGAACGAATAATTTGAGCTAAAGTTTGTACTAATTCAACATTCATAATCAATATATAATTTATGGATTTGAGGGTAAGAATTCAGCTAGCTCGCGGTCAGCAATCAGATGCATGAATGAATAATTATTTCTCAGGTTAAAGGATTATACTTTAGTCATAACTTTTAATTCTCCTTGGAGACTAATTCCTCCTTCCTATGAGTGAGATAATAAGTAGACTTCTTCCAGAAGTCAGGGAATAGGGAATAGGGAATAGGGAATAGGGGGATAAAACTGTTTATTTCATGTCTTAAATTGATTTAATTAAAACTTTTGCAAGAGGTCTAGTTAATAACTTATAGCTGATAGCTGTTAGCTGACCGCTGAATGTTTACAAAGAGACAAGCAACCTAGAACAGAAGTAAGTTAAAATATAACCCATATATTTTCAATTTATACTTTAACTCTAATTCCTGTGAACCTAGGTAATTGGATTGGTCTATTTACCATCCTGGCTTCTATATACATATTGTGGCAAATCCGTCAATTACTATTGTTAGTATTTACTGCAGTGGTAATTGGTACTACTCTTAATAAACTATCCAGGTGGCTCCAACATTTCCGAATTAAGCGATCGCTCGCTGTATTAATCTCGGTCAGCTTATTTATTCTACTAATTGCTACCTTTTTCTGGGTAATTGTTCCCCCTTTAGCAGAACAGTTTCAACAATTAATAACTATTGTTCCCCTGGGAATTAATAAATTAAATGATTGGCTGAATATACTTAAAGATCAATTACCCAATCAACTCAGAGAACAATTACCAAATATTGATATTAATCAAGTTATTCCCCAACTACAACCAATATTTAATCAATTAATTAATAATGCTGGAGCATTTGTTGGTAATACTTTTGGCATATTTCTGAGCTTTCTACTAATTCTAGTTTTAACCATAATGATGTTGGCAGATCCAATCTCTTATCGTCAAGGATGTATCAAGTTATTTCCCTCTTTTTATCGCCAACGAATTAACTTAATTTTAGATAGTTGTGAAACAGCTTTGGGAGGATGGATAATTGGTTCTTTATTTAATATGAGTGTAATTGCTTTACTCAGTTTTATCGGTTTATCTATATTGAAAATTCCCCTGGCTTCAGCTCAAGCTGTTTTGGCAGGGTTACTAACTTTAATACCACATATTGGACTAACTATAAGTCTGATTCCTCCAATGGCGATCGCTCTTTTAGATTCACCTTTAAAATCTGCTTTAGTTTTGCTAATTTACATTCTCATTCAACAAATTGAAAGTAATATTTTGAATCCTTACTTGATAGCAAGAAAAGTTTCTTTGTTACCTGCCATTACATTAATTGCTCAAGTATTTTTTGCGAGCTTCTTTGGATTTGCCGGACTTTTACTAGCTTTACCTTTAACAATCATTTGTCAAGTCTGGATGAAGGAGTTATTAATTAAAGATATTCTTGATAACTGGCAAGTTGAAAATTTTCCTCCTCAAAGAGATAATATTGATGCTCTGTCTAAAACCGCTAAAGTTGTAGAGAAAAAAATTGATTCAGAAATAGAAAAAGTAGTAGAAAACGTCAGTGAAGATGCACTCCAATCTAGGGTTGCAAATTCAGAAGAAACCTCTGAATCATCCGAACAAACATCTTAAAATCTTGGATGATTACCTAATAATTAATAATTAAATAATTCAGGTCAAAAGCCTCCCCTTTCAAGGGGAAGAAAAGAAATGTTTTTTCTTATTGGTCAATCCTCTCCCTTTTAAGGCTATGCTTTACCCACATCTTTAAAACTTAACATAAAGCTTGACAAAATAAACAAATCATGTATGAGCCTGTTAAAGGGTTATTCCAGGGAAAAAATGTATTGAAAAGTACATTTATTTGGAAAAGTTAAGTAGTTTTACTTAGCCACTATGACTATTTCTCCCTTCTCCCCTGCTCCCTGCTCCCCTCTTCCCCACAAGGGTTTCAAGACTTATGGATAATGGATAGCTT
The DNA here is from genome assembly GCF_010672385.1 of Okeania sp. SIO2F4. GTDB lineage: Bacteria > Cyanobacteriota > Cyanobacteriia > Cyanobacteriales > Microcoleaceae > Trichodesmium. The sequence goes on along the minus strand of NZ_JAAHGT010000124.1, from coordinate 3,839 downwards.
TTAAAGAGGGGGAGGCTTGAGACCTGATTTTTTGGTCAAATCAGCATTTACTGCCCGCCGCGTTTTGTGGTATTGTTCTAACTATGCTCACCCTTAACTACACTTATCGAATTTATCCCGACCAAAAACAGGTCGAGTTATTGAATGAATGGCTCGAAACTTGTCGTAGTGTTTATAACTATGCTCTTAGGGAACTCAAGGATTGGATGGCTTCTAGAAAATGTCCAATAGACAGGTGTAGTTTGGACAGTGAGTATATTATTAGTGCTAATTACCCATTCCCTGGATATCAGCAACAACAAAACAACCTCCCCAAGGCCAAGAAGGAGTTTCCACGACTAGCGTCAGTTCCCTCTCATGTATTACAAACAACCATCCGAAGATTGCACAATGGTTGGGACTTTTTCCAAAAAAGAGGTTATGGATTTCCTCGGTTCAAAAAGTACGGACAAATGAAGTCCATGTTGTTTCCTCAATTCAGGGTCAATCCGATTACAGGATGGCAAATCAAACTCCCAAAATTAGGAAAAGTTGAAATTAACCTATATCGTCCAATACCTGACGGTTTTGTGGTCAAGCAAGTGAGAATCCTCAAAAAAGCGATGGGGTGGTTTGCTGTAATTACTATTCAATCTGATATTTATATGCCCGAAACCCTACCTCACGGGCATTTTATCGGGGTAGATGTGGGATTAGACAAATACTTGGCGACCAGTGATGGTTTCATAGAACCGGGACGAAAATTTTTCCAGACAGAGCATAGTCGGCTGAAAGTGCTACAACGTAGACTGTCTAAGAAAAAGAATGGTTCTGCTAACTACGAGAAAGCAAGGATTAAAGTAGAGAAACAGCACAATCATATAGCATTCAAACGTAAAGACTATCAGTTCAAATTAGCCCATAAATTATGCGACATGGCTGAGACTATCTTTGTAGAAGACATAGATTTTAGAACCATGGCTAAAGGTTTCTTGGGAAAATATACTGTTGATGCAGCTTTTGGACAGTTTAGGAGTATTTTATTTTATGTTGGGAAACAGCGGCGAGTATACGTTGGTCAAGTAGACCACAAAGGCACTTCTCAAACTTGCCCAAACTGCCGTAGCCTAGTAAAGAAGGAACTTTCTAATAGATGGCATAGCTGCCCAGAATGTAAATATGAGGTTGATAGAGACGTAGCTTCAGCACAGGAAATCTGTAACCGAGGTTATGAGCAAGTTAGTACCCAGGGACTCTGGGAACAAGAAATAGGCTGTCAAGTCGAGCTGTCGGGGGCATTATGCCTAGATAAGTGGCGCAGGGCAGCAATGTCTAACAGCGATGTTGGAAGCCCAGGCTGTAACCTGTAGAGGTCAGCGTCGGGAGGATGTCACTAGATGAGAACAATTGCTGAAATTAACGACAAAATCTCCAACAAAAAAGCCGTTGTCTGTACAATAACAGAACTCAAAGCCAGAATTGCTGAAACAAGTATTACCCAAGCAGCAAAAGAAGTTGATGTAATTACAACTGGCACCTTTGAGCCAATGGAATCCTCTGGAGCTATCATCAACTTGGGACATACTGACCCACCCATCAAAATTCGCTCCTGTTGGCTAGATGGTATCCCAGCTTACTCAGGTTTTGGAGCCGTGGATTTGTATCTTGGGGCAACTCAAATAGCTGAAGATGCTGAAGAATCTAAAGAAAGAGGTGGAGGCCATATAATCGAAGACCTAATTGCAGGTTTACCTGTCCAACTTAGAGCAATTGGTCAAGTAACAGATTGTTATCCACGAGCTACTTTTGAAACTACCATCACCCGTGAAACAATTAACCAGTTCTATTTATTTAACCCACGAAATTCATATCAAAATTTTATAGTTGGTGTGAATGGTGGCGATCGCCCTCTATTTACTTATCTTGGCCCTCTGCTGCCAAATTTAGGTAATGCAGTTTATTCTAATCCTGGTGCTATTTCCCCATTATTCAATGACCCAGATTTAGAAGTAATTGGTATTGGTACCCGCATATTTTTGGGTGGTGGTATTGGATACATTACCTGGGAAGGTACTCAACACTTTCCTCTGCAAAAACGTCTTTCTAATCGTACTCCTATTGGACCTGCTGCGACTTTAGCCTTAATTGGAGATGCCAAACAAATGCAATCTCAATGGGTACGTGGTTGTTATTTCAAAAATTATGGTCCATCAATTATGTTGGGTGTGGGTATTCCTCTACCTGTCTTGAATGAAAAAGTAGTAGCTAACTGTGCTATTCAAGACCAAGATATTGTTGCCCCAGTGGTAGATTTTTCTATTCCTCGGCGTGTACGTCCAACTTTTGGTCTAGTGAGCTATGCTCAACTCAAGTCTGGTCGGATAAAAATAGAGGGCAAACTTGTTAGAAGTGCCCCCCTTGCGAGTATTTTCCTATCTCATCAAATTGCCTTGGAATTAAAAGAGTGGATTGAAGCAGGAGAATTTACTCTAACTGAATCAGTTGCTCCACTTCCTATGGATAGAATTTTTTTACCATTTCTGGAACGTTAATCCTACATTCCGCACTTCAAAATGTAATATCAAGTGCAAGTAGTCAATAGTCGTAGGGGCGATTCGCGAATCGCCCGTACAATAGTCAGTAGGGAATGATTCTAGCTAATTATCTGGCTCCATCAAATATTTATGCTGAATATTTGACTGAGAATTTGACTCAACAGAAAGGTCAATGAATAGACTCTATACAGCATAAATACTGACAAACCCCCGAATTTTCATACTACTTTTAATGCTAGAATTTGACGTGCGGAATGTGGGTTAATTTATCCACAAAAAAATTAGTGTGTGGGGTGTGGAGGAGGAGTAAGTTTAGAGAGATGTGGTATTGGAGGTATTTGGAGGAGTATGAGAGTATTTTTCAGCCTTTTTCTCCTATTGCCTAATTCCCAAAGAGAATTCCATTCCTCAAAAATAAACATCTGTGGCATTGATAGTAATTATAGACACAAACAATAATCAAAAATCATGCTCCGGTATCCCACTATATACATCAATTCTTTCCCCCTACTCCCTACTCCCTACTCCCTATTCCCTACTCCCTATTAATTCCCTTGCTCATCTGGATTTTTCTTTCTTTTAGTCGGTTTAGGAATAGCTTCTTTACGAATAGGAGGTGAATTTGCTACAAAATTATCACTTTTAGGACGAGCTGTTCGAGGATAACTACTTCTTCTATTATTATTATTATTTTTATTAAATGTTTTCTTGCCTTTTGATGGAAATTGGCGACGATTATTTAACAATAGACTACCAATATCATTACCATATTGAATCACCAGAGATGTATTCTGGCGATGAATATGTAAATCCCAGAAACGATTTAATGGGCGATCGCCTAAATTCCCTTTTAATTTCAGCTTAAAAAATTTGGGAGTTTCTTCACCTTTTCGAGCTGATTGTTGCACTTTAACTATTACATATTCTTCGTCTTGAGATTGATAAATTACTTCTCCTCGGATAGAAAAATAACCATCATCTACAATAGTTAAACTATCTGTTTGAGTTTCAGGAGTAGGAACAATAGTAGTTTTTTCAGAGTTATCTCTGTCCTGTGTTTCTTGTATTTTTTCTTGATTTTTATCATCTTCAGCAGTGGGAGAAATACTTAGAGAAGAAAAAGTTTGCTGGTGTTCTTCATTTGTTAATTCAGTAGAGGATTTTGCTTTTGTTCTTAGGGTTTCTGGTTCCCATACCCCCATAATTTGAATATGTAGGTCATTATTTTCTTGTCTGGTACGAGGATAAACTACCCAGAGATGTTCTGATTCTAGGTCTAAATGATTTTTTAATAGACTCATTACC